>NZ_JBOHGB010000073.1:0-33686 GCF_050699935.1 Actinophytocola sp. | reverse complement strand
GCCGCGGGAGCCGCCGGAGCCGGCTGCCTGGCGGCCTCGGCCGCTGCGAGCACGTCCTGCTTGCGGATCCGGCCGCCGACGCCGCTGCCCTGGACGCGGGACAGGTCCACGTCCTGCTCGGCCGCGAGCTTGCGCACCAGCGGCGTCACGTACGGGGTCTCGCCGTTGGCGCGTACCGGCGCCTCCTGCCGGGCCGCGGGTGCTTGCGGCTGCGGCGTCTCCTGCCGCGGGGCTTCCTGCCGTGGCGCCTCCTGCCGGGGGGCCGCCGGCTCGGGCGCCTTCTCCGCCGGCTTCGGCTGCTCCGGCCGGGCCGGGGCCGCCGCGCCGGTGCCGACGACCGCGAGCTGGCCGCCGACCTGCACTGTCTCGTCCTCGGCGGCGGTGATCTCCAGTACCGTGCCGGCCACCGGGGAGGGGATCTCGGTGTCGACCTTGTCCGTGGAGACCTCGAGCAGGGGTTCGTCGACCTCGACGGGGTCGCCGACCTGCTTGAGCCAGCGGGTCACCGTGCCCTCGGTGACGCTCTCGCCGAGCGCCGGCATGGTCACCGGCGTGCCATCGGCCGCGCCGCCACTGTCCGAAGTGGACTCCTCGGCGGGTGCGGGCACGGGCTCCGGCTGCTCCGCGGCGGTCGGCTCGGCGGCGGGCTGCGGTGTCGGCTGCGGTGTCGGCTCGGGTGCGGCCGCGGGCTCGGGTGCGGGCTCGGGCGCCGGCTCGGCCTGCGCCGCGCCACCGCCAGTGTCACCACCAGCGCCACCGCCACCGCCACCGTCGCCGGAGGCGGCGCTCTCGCCGATCACCGCCAACTCGGCACCGACCTCGATCGTCTCGTCCTCCTGGGCGACGATCTTCTGCAGCACGCCGGCCGCCGGGGAGGGGATCTCGGTGTCGACCTTGTCCGTGGAGACCTCGAGCAGGGGTTCGTCGACCTCGACGGGGTCGCCGACCTGCTTGAGCCACCGGGTGACAGTGCCCTCGGTGACACTCTCGCCGAGCGCCGGCATCTGGACGGAGAACGCCATGGTTTCGCTGACTCCTTGGGACTAAACGGCTCTGGGTTGGTGTTCGCTTCGCGAGCTCCGCTCAGCCGTGCACGTGCAGTGGCTTGCCGGCCAGGGCGAGGAATGCCTCGCCGAGTGCCTCGGTCTGGGTGGGGTGGGCGTGGATGAGCGGCGCGACATCCTCCGGGTACGCCTCCCAGTTGTAGATCAGCTGTGCCTCGCCGACAAGCTCGCCGACCCGCTCACCGACCATCGTGACGCCCACGACGGGACCGTCCGGCGCCTTCACGAGCTTGACCCCGCCCGCGGTCTTGAGGATCTGACTCTTCCCGTTGCCGCTCAGCGCGTACGTGTAGGTGGCCGCACCGCCGTAGCGCTCCTTCGCCTGCGCCTCGGTCAGGCCGACCGACGCGACCTCGGGCCTGCAGTAGGTGACACGCGGGATGCCGGCCTCGTCGATCGGCCGCGGCCGCAGGCCCGCGATCTCCTCGGCGACGAAGATGCCGTGCTGGAACCCGCGGTGCGCGAGCTGCAGCCCGGGCACGAGGTCACCGACGGCGAAGACGTTGTCCAGGTTGGTGCGCAGCCGCTCGTCGGTGCGCACGAACCCGCGCTCCATCGTGACGCCGGCCTCCTCGTAGCCGTGGCCCGCGCTGTTGGGTCCGCGGCCGACGGCGACCAGGAGCGTCTCGGCCTCGATCGTCTCGCCGGACTCCAGGGAGATCGTCACCGTCGACTCGGTCTGCTCGGCGCCGGTGAGCCTCACGCCGGTCTTGTACTTGATGCCGCGCTTGCGGAACGCCCGTTCCAGCTGCTTGGAGGCCCACTCGTCCTCTAGCGGCACGAGCCGCGGCAGCGCCTCCACGATGGTCACGTCGGAGCCGAAGGAGGCCCAGACGCTCGCGAACTCGACCCCGATCACACCGCCGCCGAGCACCACGACGCTCGACGGGATGTAGTCCAGGTGCACGGCCTGGTCGCTGGTGATGATCCGGCCGCCGATGTCCAGGCCGGGCAGGCTGCGCGCGAACGAGCCGGTGGCCAGCACGACGTTGCGGCCGGTGTAGCGGGTGCCGTTCACGTCGACCGCGTTGGGTGCGGCGAACGTGCCCTGCCCCTCGACGACGGTGACCTTGTTGGCCTTCGCGAGCCCCTGCAGCCCCTTGTACAGGCCGCCGACCACGCCGTCCTTGTAGGAGTTGACGCCCGCGATGTCGATGCCCTCCAGGGCCGACTTCACGCCGAA
The DNA here is from genome assembly GCF_050699935.1 of Actinophytocola sp. Taxonomy (NCBI): domain Bacteria; kingdom Bacillati; phylum Actinomycetota; class Actinomycetes; order Pseudonocardiales; family Pseudonocardiaceae; genus Actinophytocola; species Actinophytocola sp. The sequence goes on along the minus strand of NZ_JBOHGB010000073.1, from coordinate 31,439 downwards.
CTGGTCGCCCTCGCGCGCCAGGTCCGCGACCTCGGCGGCGTGCAGCAGCGCCTTGGTCGGGATGCAGCCGCGGTGCAGGCAGGTGCCGCCCAGCTTGTCCTTCTCCACGAGGATCACCGAGAGGCCGAGGCCCGCCGCGCGGAACGCACAGGCATAGCCACCCGATCCGCCACCCAGGATCACGAGGTCAGCGGAGGTATCAGTCACGGGATCTCCCTTGACACGACGAACGGTACGACGAGCAGCGGGCGGTGACGTGAGGGGCTGAACCAGTCACCACACATCATCTTGTCACTATGTGCGGCACGCTTGCGAGGTGGCCGTATTGGCACAATGGGAGTGACGACGTTTCTCGTTTGGAGGTAGCCGCCGTGGGTGTTTTCGACTCGCTGCGTAAGAAGCGCAAGGGCGGTCAGGGACAGCTGCGGGGCGCCACCAAGCAGGACACCGCGCATCTCGACGACTGGGCGGCGCAGCGCCGCGGCGTCGAGGCCTACGTGGAGCCGCGCACCCACGTCACCGAGACGACCGTCCTGCTGATCGCGCACGACGGTGAGTGGACCCGCCGGCGGATCTCGAGCCCGGAGGCGGCCGCCGAGTTCGCGCGCAAACGGCAGATGCCACTTTACGACGTGGAGCGGGTTGGCTACCCGAAGCGCATGCGGGAGTATCAAGCCCGCCAGAAGCGGGAGCGCGGTAGCGCCTGAGACATGCTGCGGCACGGAGCCTGCGAGGGAACAACGTGAACGACCTCACGGTCGTCGTCGACTTCGGCGCCACCGACACGGTCGGCGTGCTGCGCCGGCACGGCGAGGCACCCCGGCCGGTCATGGTGGACGGCGAGACGCGGGTGCCCTCCGCCGTCGCGCTCAGCTCCGACAACCAGCTGGTCGCCGGCCGCGAGGCGGCGGCCCTGGGGACCGTGGCCCCGAACCGTGTGGTGAGCGATCTCAAGTACCGGCTCGACCGGCGCGACATCATGGTCGGCGACATCCCGCTACCGGTGACGCGCCTGCTCCGGCGGCTGCTGGCCAGGGTCGTGCAGGCCGCCGCCTCGTCCGGTGCGGTGACCGAGCTCGTGCTCACCCATCCCCCCGGCTGGCCGGCCGAGCGGGTGGCGGTGCTGACCCGCGCGGCGGCCGGCCTCGCGCCGACGGTCCGCACGGTCGTCGCGCCACTCGCCGCCGCGGCCGGGGCGGACCTCGAGGCCAACCAGACGCTGCTCGTCCTCGAACTCGACGGCGATGCCGGCACCGCGACCGCGGTGCGGCGCAAGTCCGGCAAGCTCACCGTGGTCTCCAGCGCGGAGCTGCCCGCGGATGTCCAGGTCGCGAAGATGGCGAAGTCCGCGGACGCGGTGCTGGTCGTGGGCCGGTCCTCGCGCACCCCGGTGCTCGCCCGAAGACTCACCGAGCTCGGCCGGTCGGTGCGGGTCGACCCCGACCCGGCGACCGCGGTGGCCCGGGGTGCGCTGCGGGTGGACGAGCAGCATGCGGGGGCCGGACGGTCCGTCCAGTCCCGGCCGGGGCTGCGCCGCGCGGTGGTAGCCGCCGCGGGCGTGGTGCTCGTGGCTTCGCTGGCCGCCGTGCTCGCGCTCGGCTGGGGGCCCGGGCAGCGCATGGCGGGCAGCCCCGGTCCGGCCGCCGGCGCGCTGGTGGAAGACCCGAGTGTGGACGGCGGGCAGGCCATACCGCCGGTCGTTGCCGGGCAGGAGCGGGTCGAGGCCGGGCAGCCGGCGTTCGTCACGGTGCGGCCGGGTGTGCCGGCGACGTACCGGACCGCGGTGGGTGCGGAGCTGGAGATCGTGGTGCAGGGCGTGCGGGCGGAGTCGCTCATCGCGGCCCTGGGTGACGCGCCGGCCGGCTACCGGTGGCTGACCGTGTTGCTGTCCGGGACGAACACGTCGGGCCCGGACTGGGAGGGTGACCTGTCGCGGAGCGTGTCGCTGATCGATGACCGCGGTCTGTGGATCCGCCCGCTCGGTGATGGCGTGGTGGAGTGCGAGGCGGGCGCGTCGAAGCCGCCGAAGATCGTGCCGCGGGGCCAGCGGTTCGAGGCGTGCGTGGTGATGCCGGTGCCGGAGCGGACGCCGGTGACCGCCGTGGTGTTCGGCTCGATCAGCACCGACGCGGAGGCTCAGCGGCCGATCCGGGTGCCGGTGGCGGTGCCGCGGGTGACGCGGGCCAAGCCGGCCACGCCGTTCGTGGTCGGCACGGTGGGCGAGCCGCCGGTCGAGGTCACCATGGCCGACACCACGATGCGCGCGGGTTTCGACGTGGTGCTCACCCCGTCCGGTTATGTCGGCGACCGGCGCCCGGCCCCGGGCAACCGTTTCGTGGTGGTGCGCGCGGCACTGGGCACGGCGGACGACGTGTTCCTGCGGGACGACCGTGGGGTGCTCAGCCGCGCGACGCCGGGCTTCGACCGGATGCCGGACTGCCCGCCGTTCATCGGCCCGGGCACCCCGGAGCGCCCCGTGTACGCGTGCTTCGTCTACGAACTGGACGCGGACGCCAAAGTGGCCGGCGTGACCTACGGCGACCTGGCGCCGAACGCCCCACTGTCCGGACGGGAGCTCGAACGCTGGCCAACCTGGACAACCGGCTGAGGTCCCCGCTCCGACTCGCTCCCCTTGCCACCCGCCCGACAACCCGGGTTCTGCCCGTGACTGTCCACAGCCGCATCGCCGGCACCCGAAACTGTCAGACCCCACCAATAGACTGGATCGCGGGGGGCCCCCGCGAGCCGGCGGTTGTCCACAGGCGCGGTCGGCTTCGCCCGTTCTTGTCGGGGTGCGCCGGTAAACTGGAAATCGGGGGGCCCCGGGGCGGTAGTCCACAGGCTTTGGCTTGGTGGCGCGGTTTTGTCGGTGTGCGCCGGTAGCGTGAAGATCAGGGGACCCCTGGGCGATTGAATGGACCGTTCAATCGGTCTGCTTGTCCACAAGCGCCGCCGACGTGCGCCGATCTGTCAGTCCCCCCGCGTAGGCGAACGTCCATTTGCCGACATAGAGTCGGTGTATGGGCACACGCAAGGACGTTACAGCAGGTCAGATGGTATCTCCGGGTCTGGATGTTCCGGTGTTGGACTCGTATGCGCGGTTGTCGAAGAACCCGAACACGGGTGAGTTCGAGAAGATCGAGACGCAGTGGGCGGACAACCGGGGTGCGATCGACCGGTTGGGCGGTGTGCTGGGCGTCGAGCTGGAGGATGGTCTGTCGGCGTGGCGCAAGGGTGTGCGTCGACCCGGCTGGGAGAGACTGTTGGAGCGGGTCCAGTCGGGTGCCTCGAACGGGATCGTGGTGTGGCACACCGATCGACTGTTCCGGCAGCCCCGGGACTTGGAGAAGCTGATTGATCTGGCGGACAAAGGCTTCCTGGTCGCCAGCGCGCACGGATCGCGTGATCTGTCCGATCCAGATGACCGGTTCATTCTGCGGATCGAGGTAGCACAGTCCGCGAAGGAGTCGGATGACAAGTCCCGCCGAGTGCGGCGACGGTTCGCCACCTTCCGCGAGAACGGCATGGGGCACATCGGTGGGCCGCGCCGCTTCGGCTGGCCGGGCCGAGACCTGACCTGGACACCCGGAGAGAGCGAGACCGACGAGGATCGGCCGATGGTGTCGGCGGTGTTGGTGGCGCGGGAGCGGCGCGCGATCGCGGAGGCCACGGATGCGGTGTTGTCGGGGGTGTCGGATGCGGTGGTCGCGCGGGAGTGGAACGAGCAGGGGTTGTTGACCGTGGAGGGCAACACGTGGGTGCGGCTGGCGGTGAAGTCGGTGTTGTCGCGCCCGACGAACGCCGGGCTGATCGAACACGACGGGAAGCTGGTCGCGACGATGCCGGGGGAGCCGATCGTGGACCCGACCAAGTTCGAGTTGCTGCGCACGAAGTACGCGGCCCGCCGCCGGGGCCGGGTCGCCGGCGAGGTCGGGCCGGGCTACATCGGCACCGGGATCATCCGCTGCGGCCAGCCCAACTGTGGCGCGCGGCTCTCGGCACGCAACGGGGACGGGTTCTACCGAGACCTCGCCTGGACACCCCGGGTTGCGTGCGCTTTGCAGACCGCGCTGGACATGGCCGACGCCGCGTTCGCCGCGCACCTGGACACCACGCGACGAGTGGTCGCCGCCTGGCACCAGGACCCCGACACGACCATCGACGACCCGGTGTTGCGGGAGCGGCTGGAGGTCACCGCCCGCGAGGCGTCGATCACGACGAAGAAGCGCTTCGCCCGACGCGCCAACACCCACGTGCGCAAGAAGTACTACACCTGCGAGAAGGAACGCCGAGGCTGCGGCACGGTCAACGCCGACCTCCGCGCCGTGGACCAGGAACTACGAGCGTTCGTGATCCTGCGCCTCTCCGACGACCGATACGCCGCGGCAGTCGAGGCGGCACGCGCCCAGGTGGCCGACCGGTTGACCGCGGTCAACGCCGAGATCGCCGAATACGAAGAGTGGCAGCAGGCGGTGTCCGACCGTTTGGGACGTCGGGAGTTCAAGACGATGGCGGCGTTCGACAGGGCCAACAAGCCCCTCGTGGAAGCCCTAGATCAGCTGTACGCCGAACGCGACGCGCTGTCCGCTGGATCGCCCGAGGGACCGACCACCGCCCAACCAGCGGCAACGATCAAGGCCCAATGGGACAACGCGGACAACTCCGAGCGACGGTCCATGCTCACCCGTGCGCTGGGCGAGGCAACACTGTTTCTGGACAAGTACGTCAAGCGTCCCGGACCACGCGGGTTCGACCGCGACCGTCTTCGACTCGTCGCCCCAGACGGGACAGCCGTCACCTTCGGCGAGCTGACCCGTCCGTCCGGGTCCTAGCCCATCTCCAGACCGAACACAGCGGTGCCCCTCCCGGATCGGGAGGGGCACCGCTGTTCGTCACCGTCGCGGTGGGCGCTGGCCGCGTTGTTTCGCGAGCCTGGCGTCGATGCGGCGCAGGACCGCGCCTACGGCGGCGATGTCTTCGGGAGTCATCGGCGGCAGGGCGGCGCACGCTCGTTTCCAGTAGCGGTACGACTCCGGGTCGATCCCCAACGCCTCTGCCTGCTGATCATCATCGCTTCCTTCGTGGTGGTCTGGTCGTGGCGGTGGCTGCTGCGGGTTAGCCGTCATCGGCGCCCCCATGACGGTTGGGGAGGGACCCGGGCGACGGTGGCGGACCACTACGGTTTCGCGGGGTTGGCGAGGTGTTCTCGAACCTCGCGCCATGGGTCCCTGGTCGGGGTTTTCCCTGCTCAACCCAGGGACCCTGCGGCAGGGACCCACCAGGGAGAACTCCCTGGCCTTCCCACGGCTCCCTGCCCGCATCCCCGTCCCGGGTTGCGGCCTCGTTGGCCGTCCGGTCGGCGAGTGCGTCGGCGACGTCCTCGACGCGGATCACCTTGTATCCGTCGGACTTGCGTGGCATGACACCGTGCCCGGCAAGTGCGGCGGCGAGATCGGTGAACGTCCATCCCTCGTACTCGGCCGGGTTGTGCTCGGCGAGACGAGAGAGCACAACCTGTGTGCGCACCCGCCGTTCACCGCGCATCACCTCGGCGATGTCGGCCAGGTGATCGACCGGCGCGGCCTCGATCTCCGCGCGTTCGGGTGCGGTGATCGCGCGTCCGGTCTCGTCCAGGATCGCCATGGCGCGGGCGATGACCGGTGACACGTCGTCGGTGCCGTCTTCGAACGGCACGTAGAACGTGCGCACCAACTCGAACGTGGCATCGGTGACGCCCACAGCCACGCAGGTTCCCCGGTCGGTGGTCATTCGCAAGTCGGTGGCGCGGATGCCGGCCCGGTACTTGCCAGACCCGAGCAGGCCATCGTTGGCGACCTGGTCGGCTACCGAGAACGCCACACCGCTGGAGACGTTGCGGGTGATCTCGCGCGGGATGCTGTCCTTCGTCGGTGACTGCGTCGCGAGCAGCAGCACGATGCCGTACTTACGGCCGCGTTTGATCACCCGTACGGCGAGTTCAGCGGCGCGTTTGCCGTAGCGCGGGTGCTGGAACAGCTCGTGACATTCGTCGATTGCCACCACCAGCGGGTGCAACCCGAGACCGCGCTTGTCGGCGAGCTTGCGCGATACCTTTGGTGGTCGGCCGGGTTGCAGGCCCAGTACCTGCCCGCGACGCTCCATTTCCGCCGAGAGGTCGTCTAGGGCGCGCAACGCGTCCTCGGCTACCGCGTCGTCCATGCCCATCCGGTATCGGGACAGGCGGGGCGTGAACGGGTCGAAGTCGGGGGACTCACCCATCACGAACACCCACAGCTCGGCGGTCAGGTCGAGCACGGCTCCCAACAGCAGAGTGCGCAGAGCTGAGGACTTGCCCTGCCCGGGACGGCCGCCGATCAGCCAGTTCGCACCGATCAACGGTGCGTTGATGACCAGGCCACGTTGGGTGAGTCCGAAGGGGACTCCCTCGAACAGGTCGACCTGACCGTCGTGGAGCAGTGGCCACTCACCGGCCCCACCACCGAGGGTGCCCTTGTCGGCCACCCACAGGTCCAGGATGCCGTCTTCCTCGCCCTTGGTGGGCCAGGTCTCCAACGCCGCACGACCGAGGTTGGCGGCCAGCTTGGGCCGTTGCGCGGCCACCATGTCCGCCGTGACCCCGAGCGGGAGCCGCACCTGGGCGAAGGTGCCGTCACCGTCCTTGCGCGCCGGGATGGTGTAGACGAGTTCGCCACCGTCCTTGAAGAACGCGTTCAGCGGGCGGATTCCCAAGTGCGCCAACGCTTTCGAGATCATCCGTTCATCGATCCACGAGTCGGCGTCGTCGCGGTCCGGGCGGACGAGCCAGCCGGCACCGGGGGTCTTGTCACGGCCCTCGAACGCGGCCGCTACCAGCCACACCACCGGCACAGCGCCGAGCGCCAACGGCACCACGACCGCGAGCACTGTCCATGTGGCGTCGAGTCCGGTGTAGACGGCCGCCAGCCATGACCACATGGCGGCGCGATCCATCCACGAATCGACCGCCCACAACACCACCGCGAGCGGCGCGAGGACTCGAACCGCGATCGCGATCCGCCGCAGCACGATGCCAACGCGCGCCCACCGAGCCTTCGCGTCGGAGCGGATCAGCTCCTGCGCGGTCCGTCGTGCCTCAGTGTTCCCCGCCAGGCGAGCAGCACGAGCGTCCGCGCGCAGGTCGGCATAGGTGGCCCAGCTCCACAACTTGACCAGCCACCGCCAGTTCCCACGCAGCACGAACCACACCAACCGCGCCGCGTCCTGCGGGATCTTCCGCGCCCGGTATGCGGCCACCGACCGCACCCGCACGGCCAGACCAGACCGCCACACCCGGCGAACCAGCTCGCCGAACATGCGCCGCCATGGCGCCGATTCGGCGGCACCCGGTGAATCGTCGACCAGCTCGGCGTCGTAGACCTTCGGTTCCAGTTCGGTGCCCGCACCGTTCACGGGCGGTTCGTGGGCGTTCATGGCCGCCCCTCCCCACCGCTCGCGGGCGCGTCCACAGCAGGGCCGAGGTCGGCCACCAGCGCCGCCGCCAGACGGGAGGACAGGCCACGCGAGCAGCCGGTGACCCGCCGCACCCATGCCGGGTTGACATCCATCCCTGGTGACCAGGAACGACGCGCGACCGTCAGGTACTCGGCGAACGTCTTCCGCCGCGCGGGTTCATGAGCGCCCGCCGCGGGTGTCGTGAACGCCGCAGTCCGCTCGGCGGTTTCCGTGAACGCCGCGTGCACGGCTTCGGTGAGCTTGTCCCGCAGATCGGTGACCGCTTCAGCGGCGACGAACACCAGCAACGGCGGAACCGAGTGGAGCACGACACCGGACACCGAACCATCCGCATAGGACGCCCACGTGTTCATGGCATACGTGGCAGCGAGCGTGAACCACTTCGCACGCCGCACCCACGGCCCCGTCTGGACCCGGTAGCGGGCGGTCACCTGCTCCGCCCGCAGAATCGCCAGCAACACCACCGACACCGTGGGATCCAGCAGCCACGCGGCCAGCCAGGGCAGTGACCACGCAGGCGAGCCGGCGGCGGCGAAGGTCTGGACGTTGGTCATCGTGAACGCCAGTCCGAGCACGATCCCGGCCCAGCACAACCGATCCACCTGCGTTCGAATGCGCTCGACGCGTAGTGCGATCACATCGGGATGGGTCTGGTAGGCGCGCACGTCGGCGGCCTCGGCCGCGTCCTGTGCCAGCCGCTGAGCGCGGGTCAACGGGATGTGCCGCGCGTCCTGCGGGCCGGACGACCGCTCGACGGCGGCCGTCCGAGCCCTGCGTGAGGTGGTCACGGGCGACCACCCCGCTTACGTGGCGTGTCCACGGTGGTCACCGTCAACGCCCGGGTGAGCGTGTAGGAGGCGAACAGAGCCGGCAGCCCGAGAGCCGCGAGCAGTACCCACGGGTTTCCGTCCGGTCGCGTGATCACCAACCACTGCACACCGACGATCAAGCCCGCGGTGAACAGCACCCGCCCGAACAGCGACAGCAACCGCGCACCAGACCGAGCAGCGGCAGCAGCCGCCCGTGCCCGGCGAGCCCCCGCCCGCCACACCATCAACAACGTCAACAGCACACCGAGCCCGGCGAGCACCTGAGTAGGAGTCAGCACGAACGTCATCGCCAACCACCCCGCTCACCACCACGGCGACGCCTACGCCCCAGCCACACCGGGAACACCGCCCGCACGTCCTCGGCAGGCAGGGCACCCCACACGCCGAGCGTCTGGTCACCGGAGGTCCGCAGCTCCAACTCGAGGCACGCCAGCCGCGCCGAGCAACCCGCACAGATCCGCGCGGCCAACTCGCGATCGGTCACAACGTCGCCGGTCCACACCGGCTCCAGACCGAGCCGGTAGAGCCACAGGCAGGACCCGTCACGTGTGACGATCTCCCACAACACGTCGTCGGGCACATGCTCGAACCGGTCGAGCGACGCCGCGATCTCCTCGAAGAAGTCGTCAGGGTCAACGGCGTTCATCGCGCATCACCCCCGCCCTTGGCCTGGCGTCGATCGGCTCGCCGAGCAGGCGCGTCACGACGCGCATCGGCACCACAAGACGCGATCGACGACGGATCGAGGGAACAGCGCCCGTATGGATCGCGCGGAGCAACTCGGGCTGGGACATGCCGAGGATCCACGCGGCTTGCTTGATGGACAGAAAGGCCGGCGAACCGGTCTTGGGCATGGAAGTACTCATGATGGAAGTCCTTTTCGATAAGGCTGATGGATATTTGTGACCCACAATTGGGATGTTTTAATCCCGAATTGGCCAGAGAGGGCCGAAATCGCGCCAGAAATGGGCCAATAGGCGGCCTAGGAAATGGTCATCGCGATACTCTCGGCGCTACGGCGGAGCGCGGAGGAGTACGTGACGGACGACTGGGCGGCGGTTGCCCGAGCGATCAATGAACGCGCGGCCGAGCTCGGCTTGCGGCAGCGCGACCTGATCGACCGGTCGCGGCTGTCGAAGGCCGTCGTCGGCGAGCTGTCGCGCAACGCGAAGCCGCGCCGGCGCAGTGCGCGGACTCTCGAGGCGCTGTCCACCGCGCTGGACTGGCATCCGCAGCACCTGTCCGCTGTTCTCGCAGGTCGCGAGCCACCCGCCCTGGGCGAACCGGTGTACCGGCCGGGCGACGTCCCCGCACGTCTGGCGGCGATCGAGCGTCAGTTGCGCGAGATCACCGACCGGCTGGAGGAGCTGCGGTCCATCCGGGAGCGGCTCGACGACGTGGACGGGCTCGGCGAGCGCCTCGACAACATCAACGCCAATCTCATGTCGGTTTCCGAAAAGGTCGGCGCGAGCTTTGATAGGGCTTCTCGGTGAGGGCTTGAAATGCTTGTTTCTCATGCCTCCAAGTCAAATTCCAGAGCCCCAGATTTCCCATGTACCGCACGTGCAGTGACAGTGCAGTGCCCATGTAGTTCGCCGTGCCGGACCGCCGAATGATGGATTCCGTCGACGCCTGGACCGGCCGAACGGCGTGCGCCTTGCAGGCCGCGCTGCGGCTTACACAGGAGGCGTTTGCCGAGCACCTCGGGATCAATTTGCGCACAGTCGCGGCGTGGCACCAGCAACCGGACATGTCGCCCAAGGCCGCGACGCAACAGATCCTCGACACCGCGCTGGAACGAGCGTCCGACGCCGAGCGGCAACGGTTCGCCCATCTCGCCGGACTCGTGCCCGCTGCGGAGGCCGGCGACCACGAGGAGGCGGAGCGCCGGCTCAGCGAAGACCCGAACGTCGCGTCTGCGCTCGAATGGCTGGACAAGCACACCGGCTGGACGCCCGGCACCGCCCGCCGACGCGTCGCCGCACGGCTCGCAACCGTTGACCTGCGAGAGCTGCAAGACCGCGGCCAACGTCGCAGCCAGGTCAACCAACGCCAGCTCGCGGACGCGCTCAACGCCTACTACGCCGGCCACGGCGAGTACGGCACCTACCGCGCGACCTACGACGACCACACCATCACCACGAGCGTTCTCACGCGGGCGGAATGGCTCGACCTGGAATGTGAGCTGACGCCCGAAACCGACCGGCTGACGCTGTCGACGAAGCCGGGCGAACTCGACCCGAATATCGACGAATTGGCCGCCGATCACGCGGTTACCCGTCTCGCCGAAGCGCTGACCGCGAGCGTTCGTGTAGTGGATCTCCCGTTGTATCGACTATTGGACATCGACATCCGTGACGTCCGGATCGGCGGCGCGGTCGGCATGACCACGTTCGCGCACTACGCGCTGACGATGGACTTGCTGGAAAGTGAGCTTGTGGACGCGTTGGCCGGTGGCGCGGCAGCGCGGCCGGGCACGTTGCCGCTGCGAGACCGGCACCTGCCCGACACCGCATCCGTGGTCGACGTGGCCGGCCGGCTCTGCGTCGGCGGCGCGCTGGCACTCTGCGCCATCGCCAGGCCCGCCGCACCCGGCCGACCCGCCGACTACCTGCTGTTGGTGCAGGAGCGCTCCGGCCGCGTGCTCAACGCCGCGCGGCGGCTGGCTGTCACACCCAAGGGCTTCCACCAACCGTTGGCCGACTACCGCAACGACACCCAGCTCGCGAACACGCTCACGCGCGAGATGGAGGAGGAACTGTTCGGCCGCGAAGAGGTGGACAGCACCAACGGCGACCAGGTGACCGCGGATCCCTTGCACCCCAAGCGATTGACGCGGCCCATGCGCTGGCTGACCAAGAGCCCCGGACGGTTGCGGATCGAGGTGACCGGATTCGGCCTCAACCTGGTCAGCGGCAACTACGAGTGCGCGAGCCTCGTCATGATCGACGACGAGGCGTTCTGGGAGCGGTTCGGCGGCCATACAGAGGCCAACTGGGAGACCGGCAACCTGCGTCGCTACTCCTCGCAAGATCGAGAGCTGCTGACCGATCTCCTCGGTGATCCGGCATGGAGCAACGAAGGGCTGTTCGCTCTCCTCCAGGGGCTACGCCGACTCGCCCAGCTCTCGCCGGAGCGCGTGAACGTGCCGAGCATCACGTGGGCCGTTGACCAGCGCTGACTCGACTTGACATCGACGAACACATGTTCGACTCTGCATGCGGGAGTCGACAACGAGGCGGGTAGCACTCATGGCATACAAGATCACGCACCGCACGGCGGAGCAGCAGCTCACGTTCCCGAACCGTGAAGCGGCCGAGCGCTACGCCGAGCAGAACGGCGGCGGTCGAGACAACTGGACAGTTGACGTGGCCACGCAGGCGGTCACGCCACGCGAACGCTGGGTCGGGCGATGAACCGGCTACGCCTGGAACGCCAGATCCGCGAGGTCGACGCCGGCTCGGATACCTGGCGCACGATAGCCCGGGCCGCCCCACCGTGGGAGGTGGTCCGCGACGGTGCGTCGGCCGTGCTGTGGAACACCCGTGAGATGACACGGATAGGCACGCTGGAAGGAGTGTGGGCGAGCAGTGTCGCGCGGTACCTCAACGCGATGGAGCCGCGGTCCGGGCTCGCGCTTGCCGAACTGCTGTGGCTGGTCGGCGGACATGGGAACATGGCCGACGTCCAGAGCCAGGCGCACCGGCTGCTGACGGCGATGAACGTGGACGCCGTTACGTAGGGTGGACCGACCAGTCCGGCTGCCTGCCGGCCCTGACGATGGGGACACTGCTCGTGCGAGTTCTCGTGACCGGTGCGACCGGGTTCGTCGGACACGCGGTTGTCTCGGCGCTCGCGGATCGCGGACACGTCGTGACCGCGCTCAGCCGCCACGACCGCGAGGTACCAACCAAGGCCGATCGGCACATCAGTGCGGATATCCGCTCAGCCGACGAGGTGGCGGCCGCAGTCGCAGAGGTTGACGCGGTGTGCCATCTCGCGGCGCTGGTGCGTGTCCGCGACTCGTTCGCCGAACCACTCAAGTACTGGCGCACCAACGTGCTGGGCACGCTCAACGTCCTATCCGCGCTCAGCTCATCGGCCGAGCCGAAACGCCTCGTCCTCTCGTCCACCGGGGCCGTCTACGGCGCCCCGGAGCGCCAGCCGATCAGCGAGGACCAGCCGACGGACGCGCGCAACCCGTATGCGGCCACCAAGCTGGCCGCCGATCTCGCCGCGGCGCACGTCGCCGGGACCGGCGCCATCGGAGCCGTCAGCCTCCGCGCGTTCAACATCGCTGGAGCGTCGGCCGGCCGAACCGATCCTGACGCCACCCGGCTCATCCCGAAGATCATCGCCGCGCAGGCCGGCCGCGCCCCCGAACTTGTGGTGAACGGCGACGGCTCGGTCGTCCGCGACTTCGTGCACGTGGAAGACATGGTCGAGGCGTTCATCCGTGCCCTTGACGCTTGCGAGCCGGGAACCTGGCGCGCCTACAACATCGGGAGCGGTCGCCGAACCACGATCCGCGACGTAGTGAACGCCGCCGAGCAGATCACCGGACGGCCCGTGCCAGTACGGCACGCGCCACCAGCGAACGAGCCTCCGGTGTTGGTCGCCGACTCCACGCGAGCGGCAGCCGAGTTAGGTTGGCGCCCCGTTCGATCCGACCTAGTAACGATTGTCGGCGACGCGTGGTGGGCCGTTTCCGTCTAGGCCAACTCCCATTCGATGTCCGGCGCGCGGACTCGTGTCTCGTCAATCTGCGAAAGCCTCCGCAAGCCTTGCAGAAAGGCGAAAAGTCCTTCATTGCTCCACGACTCGTCAGCGATCAACTCGGTAATGAATCGCCGGTCGAGGCTGGAATACTGCCGCAAGCCTGCGGACTCCCAATTCGCCTCGATGCGATCCCCATATCGCCTCCAGAAATCGTCGTCGTCAATCACGACGAGGCCAGCGAACTCATAGTTGCCGTTGACCAAGTTGAATCCGAACCCTGTGCACTCCAGCCTCATGCCATCTTCGTTCTGGAGCCAACGCATCGGCTCCGACAGCCGGTTGGGGTGCATCGGATCGGCAACGCGGTGTTCCGAGAGTGTGCCGTCCACGTCACGACGGCCGAACAACTCTTCTTCCAGCTCGCGCCGCAACGTAGCGCCGACGAAGGCGCCCGAGCGGAAGTCGGTCAGCGGCTGGTGGAATCCCTTCGGGATCACCGAGAGCCGACCCACCGAGTTGAGCACATGGTCGGCACGTTCCTGGACCAGCAACAGGTAATCGGCCGGCCCGCGGTACGGGTCGGCGGGCCGCGCGATAGCGCACAACGCGAGCACGCCACCGCAGCAGAACCGTTCGGTCACATCAAGCACGGTCCCAACGTCCCGCAGGTACTTCTCTCGTAGCGGCAGTTCGGCGGTACCGTCCGCGAGCGCGTCCACCAACTCGCGCTCGACGAGATCAGTGGTGAGCGCGTACTGGACGAACGGGATGATGTCCAGCTCGCCAAGAATCGCCTGCGTGTCTACGTTGACGTTCAGAAGACGATACAGCGGTGCATTAGTCATTCGCACTCGAAGAACAGCCGCTTCGAGGAGGCGCCTAATCGCGTGCTTCGCCGCGACGTCGTCAAGATTGATGTCTTGTCCGGCTGACGCGCCCGCAAGCGCGAGCCGGTCAGTGTCAGGAGTGAGCAGACACGCAAGATCGAGCCAATTCGGCCGCGAGAGAACAGTAGTCTGCACATCAAAGCCATCGTAATGTGCTCGGTAAACGCCATGGCCGCGCATGGTTTCTCGGTAATAGTTTGATATCGCGTGAGCGATATTCGTACGTGTAACCTTTCCGCGCCGCCGATCGCGATCACGCAGACTTCCTGCCTTGGTGGCGGTCAGTCCGGCAATGACCTGTGACCGGCTCGCCCCGGGTCGCCAGCCGGTGTGCACGTCCAGCCACTCACACGCGAGATCGATATCTACGTCGATCTCTACCGTCTCGGCGCTCACTTGCCCATCAACGGGGGTGTCCGCTGGACCAAGCAAGGTATCGAGCTGGTGCAGCGACCGCCCGAGAAGTCGAGCCAGCTTCGGCCGGACATATGGCAGAGGTGCATGCCTACCTGCTTCCCACCGGTTGACGGTCGCTCGGTCGATGTGCAGCGCCTCGGCAAGCGATTCCTGCGTATGACCTGCCGCTTTGCGCGCTGCCGCAAACGCGCCGCGACGCCGCCCCGTCATCTCATGACCTCCCTTGCCATTGGGAGCGACACTAGCAGTTCGAATCCTATTTCTGCTGGTTGAAGGCTGGAACGTCACATCTGGCTTGGGAAAGTGTCCCGTTTCTGCTCTGGGCGAGCCGATCGGCCGCTGGTTGCGTGTGCACGCAGCGGAGTTGCCACCGCGACAAGTGTCAAGTCGATCAGTTCGAAGAGGAGTCATGTCCGGAGCGCTGGTGTTGGGCAGGGTCGGAGTCGTCCCGTACATAGCGACGTGGAGCGCCGAGGACTCCCCCGCAATCCCGATCATCGAACACCCTGGACGCGGCATCGCCTACCCAGACGAAACGCTGACCGACCGCGACCAGCGGGGGGTTCTCTGGACCCGCACGACCTCACGGCCCGGCGAAGGCCGACCGGAGTTCGGCAAAGTGCACCCGCTGCGGCAACGCCGAGCCATGCGCCGGCTGCTGTGTCAGGTCTGTGCAACACCAGCCGACCACGATGCCCGCGGTGTCTTCTGGCTGCTCAACGACCACCCCGAGGACTGGCCCAACTGGCCCGATGCCGTGGTCACCACCCACCCACCGACGTGCCTTGCCTGCGCCCGCATGGCAGTCCGGCTATGTCCCGCTCTGCGCCGCAGCCATACAGCCGTCCGCGTCGGCCGATCCACTGTGTGCGGCGTCTTCGGCACCCGCTACCGCGCCGACTACCTGTATGCCAAGCCGTCCGGCCCTGAGTCCTTCGTCCCCTACGAGGACCCGACCATCCGCTGGACCTGCGCCGGCCAGCTCGTCCGCGAACTCACCGACTGCACAGTCACCGACCTGCCTGGCGATGCGCCATGACCAGGACAGCCGTCATGAACGAGTTGGACCTCTTACTCGACGAGGCAGGCCGCCGAGGCTTTCTCTGGCACCAATTCCGTGTTAACCACCACGGCCCAGAGGTGCTAGCCGGAGTCCTTCGACGCCCGCCATGCCTCGATGTGCTGGTCCTCACCGGGCCCGGCTCCGCACACGCTTACCGTGTCCCCGCCGACGCGCACGCGGACGTCTTCGCGCCCTCTCATGTCTTGTGGTGGTACGCCGGCAACACGCCGATCTGGACCGCCCGGGCGATTCTCACCCTGCCCAAACCCGGCGACAGGAATGCGCCAATCACACTGATACGTGCGCCATCAGCGCTCCGCTTAGTAGGAAAGCGCATGCCAGTCCGATTGCAGAAGCGAACACGTTGAACGCCACCGTCCACACAAAACCAACAACGACAGGGGTACCGATGAAACAGCGACAGCCACAAGCTCATGTAATGCTGGATATTCCAGATTGCGTCATGCAGGGCTCGTTCACCGCCGACGGGCAAATCCTTATCATCCTCGGCTGGCCAAAGGATCGAGCAATGCTGCAGTTCAAACGCCGCGCCTTGCGGCGATTCATCCGGCTCGCCACCGACCTTCTCGCGGATCTCCCAACAGACGGCTCGACATCTGCCGACCGCACACACCTCAGCACGCCAACGTAACCTTGGCGGCACGTGAAGTGGCAGCCCCTCAATCTTCATCAGGCGGGTTCACCGCGTACATGAATAATCGGCTGTCATCATATCCACCAAATGGAATCGACTGATTTCTGTGAAAACGCGATTCGGCGACAACATAGATGGTTACAAGAAGGGCTTCGCTGACGTCCTCTTCGCTAATCGTATACGTGAACGTGACGTCATCACCCGCAGCAACTTCATCGTTCCCGATCATCCAATGGTTCAAGTCTCGCGCAAGAAACCACTTCACCGTCTTTCCTCTTGCACTAAACGCAGACCCGGAGAACTGTAGTTGCTGCCCTACCTCCAGACGTACGCGCCGTTGCCCACCCTGCGTTCGCGCCGCTCCCTCGTTGCCGAAGCTGTCGCAAACCGTTTCTATCAAAGGATAGTATCTTGTTGACTCGTTTTGGCCGCTGCGGAAGAGTGAGATCTGACTCCGGAGATGTCCAGCAATACCAGACATGAGATCACGTTCAAATGGCACTAGTTCGCGACTATGAGCGATACTGTTTCGCAAGTCCTTAATTATTCCGAAGTATGTGAGCGTCCTGGCCCGGTCATCGAATACAGGCTTGAACCGCTCCCAGTTCTTTTCGACCAACGCAGTCAGATGATAGGTCTCTGTAAAATTCAGCAGATCGTCGGAGACCGCCACGCCGTCCCGGCGCTTAGTCTCCTCGACGCGACGCGCTTCTAGACGCTCCAGATCTGGCGCTCCAAGAGCTTTGGACCAGCCATCGACGCCCAGTTGGTCTCGGATAACGAGTCGCAACCCGTTCTCGATGGCCCGCAGTGCGTCAGTCGGTTCCACAACGAGAAGAGTAGCGCATCACGTCGCTGAAACGTTTCGGCGATAGGCACGGCCAGAACGGCGTGCCAAGGCATGACTTCTACATGTTCGGGAAGAATCGGTCCATTTCGGTTGCGTCCTGCTCGACGACCGGCCGGATCTCGTGGCGGTAGATCTGCTCAGTCACCGACGCACCGCTGTGGCCCACAAGGCGCGAGATGGCCTCGATCGGCGTGTCGGGATCGGAGAGCAGGCACACGAGCTGTGCCGAAGCTCGCGTGGTGTGCAGTCGTTCGTACCGGTTCGGGATTGCGAGCGACTGCCCCGCCGAACCGTGTCCAGAACTCCTGGTGGCCGATGCTGATCAGGCTGGCGAACTCATAGTTGCCGCTCACCACGTTGAGACCGAATCCGGTGCATTCCATGCGCAGCCGGCCGGGCTCGTCGAGGAGCCAGCGTATCGGCTCATAGAGCCGGCTCGGGTGCATCGGGTCGGCCCGGCGCTGGTCACCAACCGTGGTGTCGATCTCGTCGCGGCCGAACAACTCCTCTTCCATCTCTCGGCCAAGCGTGGCAGCGAGTTGCACGTCAGCGCTGTAGTCGGTCCATCGCCCGCCGCAGCTCTTTCCATGCCGCGTTGGGCGGTGAGTTCGGCAACATCCACGCGGCTACCTGTTTCGACCTTGCCAGGCCATTTAGTCGATGGCCTGGCAATGGGGGCCGACGAACCCCGACCGGATCCGCACAGAAGGAGACGCATCCTCACGAGCCGAGGATAATGGGCCATTGCGACCGGACGGCTGGAAAGAATTCCGTTTAGATGCCCGATGGGTTGACCTGCATCTTATTGCGCGAACCACTCGCTGTCATCTGCTACCGTCGCTAGAGCCGTGTCGCGTGTGCCATGAGAAATTTGCTTTTCGGCACCTAGCACCCAAGCCAAAGGGTATTCCCTCGGGCTGTCGAGGATTGTACGTGCCAACTCCTCCGAGCCAGATTCGAACGGGACCTGACAGTCAGAAATCGCGTTCGCTTCGAAGCGCCGCACGCTGCCGAGCAGTGTAGAAGACCGATTGGTTGTCATCCTTGCCGCGAGTGCCATCAATGCCGGCCAAGCACTTATACCGTAGCGGCTGTGCTCGGCCAATTGCTGCTCGCTGTACTGCGGAAGTGGATAAGGGCGGTCGCGCGAAAGTATACTGGCGTGGTGTGCAACCAGAAGAGACGTCGCGGGCGATGAAATCGAGGCGGCTCTCAGAACGTCATCAGGCAAGCGACGATTGCCAACACGACCGAGAGCGAGGCGGCTGGAACTCGCAAGGAGAGCATCCAACATCGACGGTGGAAGTTGATCGGTTGCTCTATCCAGGTTGCCGAGATTGTCGACAATTACTTCCGGAGATGCTACAGCCATCAACGCAAGTGCCCAGGTCGCGCGGGATAGATTATCCTCATGATCTATGAACTGGTCAGTCCACCAACTCGATCGTATTGCGTTAAACCGAATCTCTCGAAGAAGGGAGCCATAATCAACGGCTGGCCCCAACGAGTCTGCCCCTTTGGTGAAGTCGCCAGAGGTGACATATTCATGACGAGATAGCGCGGCGCCATGTACAGCGATCTCTGCGGCTAGCCAGCATGGCCCGTAGATTGCTGCGATCGAACGTGCAGTATTGCCCCAGGGTGACGTAGTTCCGGCCTGCCCTCGGTTGAAACGTAGTGCGCGCTGGATCTGCCTGAATCGCTCATCGTGCGCGATCAACCGTCTCATGGCCGCGTGACGCTGGTGATCGGGAATCGGCGTGTCGAGATGCCCGACCGCTACAATATAGGCCACGTCTCTGGTAGATGCTTTGCGCAGAAAGTGCTGTGGGGCGATGATCTTGAGCATTTCGGCTGGCACCCCAGGAGACGCACCGCGTACATCAGAACATTGACCCGCGACGATTGCTTGGATCATGCGGGCCTCCAGTGAGGATCCTGGCGATGGGATTATCCCTGCCGCCAACGCATCAGGCAGGGTTGCGTCGTCCGAAAGATCGAGCATCTCAACGTCGTCGGCATCCAGTCGACTTGCGGCGTGAACCGAAGCGCCCATCTTTAACCAGGCCATTTGCTGCGGCCGGCCAGCGGCATCACGGAGCTTAGGTTGCCACCATTCGTCGAACGCTCGCCGATCCTGCAATCTCATGACGATCGCTACTCGTTCGCAGGTAAGCGGAGAGGTCGGGTGAGTAGAAAGTTGAGTGTAAAATAGGTCGACAATCTCCTGACCTCCCCGATCATTTGCGGGTACAGGATTCTCTGGGTCGGACGTGAGCGCATGCGCGAGCAGTCGGATACTGAGATCGTCACCAAACAAGGCAGCGGCGCTGCGTTTCGTGCGAGTGCGTGATTTGAACACGCCATCTGCTAGCAGCGTCCAGGCTGCAAGCCGAACCTGGCGTGGATGATCTCGCTCTTCGCACTCATCGGCAAGCGCTTCGACCAGACCTGCGAGTTCGTTTGGATTGGCAAAACCAGTGAAGAAGCGTGCCGTGTTGTGCCAGTAGGCGCGCCGGACGAGCTGACGCAGTACCGCGGCTTTATCGAATTCGGGGAGGTCGGCGCCAGCGAATTCATTGAGGAATCGTGCGGCAAAGTATTCACGCAAGGGTTGGACGTCGAATTCAAAGGTGCCTTGTACTCGACTGCTCAGCGCCCAGACGCGGTCGGTTACACCCGTGAAGAGCGCGTCCACCATATCCGTGTCTTTTTCGACCCCAACAAGGTAGCGCAGAATGGCTTTGCGCAATGCTTTAATTCCTAGCCGACCCTCGTTACCAGTGGTTTCCGCGCGTGACTGAAGGTACCATCCCAGATAGGAAGTAACCTCCTCAAGGTCCTTGCGGAACTCTTCGACGGCGGGCGTCTTGGCCGCTTCGCGATCGAGCAGCGTCTCCATATAGGACGTGTAAAGCTCAGTGCGGGCAGTGGGTACAGAGCTGCCTCGTTTCTTGATCAGGTAAAGCAGGATCGTTAGCTGCATCGGATTGTCAGCCAGAGCTCGTATATGTGGCTCGGCCGACCGCTGGTGGAACGTGCGTTCGAGGTCACGCCGATCTTTGCCGCGAATGCCAAGGGCGTCGGTCCATTTACGCAGATATACCGTACGCAGTTTGGGGCTCAATCCGGAAAGCGCGATCGTTTCAAAGGTATCTGGAGAGGGCTCGGCCATACCTGAAGCATTCGGCCGCGTTGTGACGATGAGCTGCGGTACGTTCAGGCTCGCCCCTAACCTGGCAGAGAACTCGTCGATCTCCTTGACGACGCGATCTCGGAGTCGAGGCAGCGCTACTTCATCGAGCCCATCCAATACGATGAGCACGGGGAACCGATGCAACACATCCTGCACATTCGCAACCGTCACGGGGAGGCCCCCGCTTCGGGTGTGGAGCAACTTGACAAGAAATTGCTCCACCGATCCTTGCTTACGTTCCGTTCGATTCGCCTTACTAGGCGGGTCATCGTCATCAGCGAAGGGATCACCGCCCGCGAGCCATGTGCCGTATTCACGCAAGTCGACGCGGATAGGTACCCGCGGGTTTTCCACCCTGGTCGGCGGCGTTGCTCCGCCTCGGTAAGCGTCGTCGGGAACGAAATCCGCGCGATACACCTGGCATAGGTATTGCCCCAGAGTGGATTTTCCTTGCCCAGGGGCTCCTCGCACGACAGTGAGAGGATGGTTGGTCGACAGTAGAAAAGCCGCCGCGCCGCCGAGCGAGACAGGCGTGCGCTCTGCGAGTTGTGAGTATCTGCTACCTAATGTGAGGCGCTCATTGCGCCGCGGCTCGGCTACTCTGATCGCCTCGACATCGACGAAGAGCTCCATTAGGTTCCGCGACTCAAGCTCAACCTGCTTGAACTTGACCTTCGCATCATCCTGCCACTGCGTCTCCATAACCTTCAAGAGCAGCCTTCGAAGTCCTTGCTCGTGAACTGCGACGCTGTCGGCCTCCACCAAGTATTGGACGGCCTCGACGCCGGCGAGTATCTCCTGGTATGTCCACTTGAGTTCACTTGGCGCTGATTCCAGCCGTCGGTCAATATCCTCGCGCCACTCACACCGCATTGAGACGCCAAAACTCTTGGATAGAGCTTTAAGCCGAGAATCCAGTTGATCCATTGTCCCGCGCCCGCGAGGAGCGGTACCAACAACCGACGTCATAAGGACGTACTCATTCGCTCCGGCACGGGTTAGGGCCCGGATATTGTCAGCCTCGTTCTTGATGGCGTTCTCAAGCCAAGATACCGGGTTGCTGGGCTGTTTCTTCGCCCATTTGACCTGGAAAATGACGCTCCGGTCATTTCCGCTGACGATGTCCCGACCACCGTCACTCTGGCCAACCGGGTAGCACGTCACGTCCGGCTGACTCAGCTTGAGTAGTGCCGCGCAGAGCTGTTGAAAGCGCTTATCGCCGAGACGCTCGTAAAGGTACTGACCAGGCACGTTGCCCTGTTCGTTCAACATCCCAGCGTCTGACCTTCCATGGCTGCCTCCGCTCGCGCCGATCCTACGTCCGGGCACCATCACTTTGTCGTATTGCCATGGCAAGCACGCGGCCCTGATCACTCATGTCGCGGGGCCAGCCCACCCAACCCCGTCGTGCGGACCTGTGGTTAGACGTACATGCAGGTCACGGTTATGTCACTAAATCGTGGTTCACCTACGCTGGATCCCGGGGGCCGGAGGCCGACCCTCAGCCGTGTTCGGCGATGTCCGCCAGGACCGCGGCGATCGTTCGCACCGGCACACCCGTGCCGCCCTTGGCGGTGTACCCCCACGGCGAGCCGATGTTGTACGCCGGGCCCGCGACGTCGATGTGCACCCACGGCAGCCCGTCCGGCACGAACTCGCGGAGGAACAGGCCCGCGGCCAGCATGCCGCCCCACCGGTGAACCGTCGCGTTCGACAGGTCGGCGAGCTTCGAGTCCAGATCGCGGCGCAGCTCCTCCGGCAGCGGCATCGGCCAGCCGCCCTCGCCGGTGGCCTTGGCGATCGCGGCCACCCGGTCGCGGAAGTCGTCCGAGCCCATGATCCCGGGCGTGCGCCGGCCGAGCGACACGATCTGCGCGCCGGTCAGCGTCGCGGCCTCGATCAGGTAGTCCGGCTCGTCCTCGCACGCTCGGACGATCGCGTCCGCCAAGATCAGCCTGCCCTCGGCGTCGGTGTTCAGCACCTCGACGGTCTTGCCGCCGTACATGGTCAGCACGTCGCCCGGCCGGTACGCCGCGCCGGAGGGCATGTTCTCCGCCATCGGCACGGTCGCCGTGATCTCGAGGGGATACTTGAGCCGCGCGGCGAGCACCACCGTGGCGACGATCGCCGCCGCGCCGGACATGTCGGCGGTCATCTCCTCCATGCGCGAGGCCGGCTTGATCGAGATGCCGCCGGTGTCGAACGTGATGCCCTTGCCGACGAGGGCCACCTTCTTGCGCGCCTTCGGTCCACGGTAGGCGATCCGCACCATTCGCGGCGGCCGGCTCGAACCCATGCCGACGCCGAGCACGCCGCCGTATCCACCCTTGCGCAACGCCTTCTCGTCGAGGATCTCGACCTCGAGTCCGGCCGGCTTCGCGAGCGCGGCGGCCCGCTCGGCGAACGTCGCGGGGTAGAGGACGTTGGGCGGAGTGTTGACGAAGTCGCGCGCCGCGCTCACGGCCTCGCCGATCACGACCGCGGCCCTGAGCGTGGCGCGGTGGTCCTTCGCCGTGCCTTCGGCCGGGCTCACCAGATCGACGCGCCCGACCGGGCCGTCGCCGCGTTCTGAGCGGTACTCGTCGAAGGCGTACGCACCGAGCACCGTGCCCTCGGCCGCCGCGTGGAGGTCCACAGTGGACAGCGTGCTGACCGCGCGCCGGGTGCCCGCGAGCGCCCGGGCGGCCGCGCCCGCGGCCCGGCGCACCTGCTCTGGGCCGACCTCTTCGACCCGACCCAGCCCGGTCGCGACGACGACGCCGGCCTTGAGCCGGCCCATGGTGGGGAACTTCACCACGTCGTCCGGCTTGCCGGTGGCGCCGAGGGTGGAGAGCACGCCGGCAAGCCCGCCGCCGAACGCGACGTCGACCTGTTCGGCACCCGGCGCGAGCGCGACATCCTCGCCGTCCTGCACGGTGCCGATGATCACCGCGTCCGCGGTGGCCTCGGCAGCCGAGGTGGTGGTCAGGGAGAGCTTGGGCGCGCTCAACGATCTGCTCCTGTCGGTCGAGTTGCTGACGCATGCTAACGAGTTGCCACTGGTGTGCCCACCGTCAGGTCGGCTGGAGACGGTCTGACACCGTGGGCTCGTGTCCACACCCGTACGCAGGGCCGATCTGGTCGCCGGCGGCGTGGCGTCGAGCTTCGGCGCGGGCCTGTTCCTGGGCCTCGCGCCGGCTGCGTCACTGGCCGGACGATGGCTGCTCGCGGCGCTGCTCCTGGCGGCGCTCGTCGGCGGCCTCGCCCTGCTGTCCATATGGGATCGTCCACTCGAGATGCTGCCGGTTCCGTTGCGCCGCTTCGGTTTCACGCTGAGTACGCTGGGTCGGCTGGCCGCGGCGGTGGCCGTCGCCGGGACCGTGGCGACGTACCTGACGCCGTTCGCGGCACTTGCGCTCGTGGCGGTGGTCACGGTCGCGGCGGTGGTGGGCGTGCCGGCGGTCGTGGTCCGGGTCGCCGCGGTGGTGGTGCTGGCGGTGCTCGTGCTCGTGGTGGTGGCGTGTTCCGCCATCGCACCGGTCGCCCCGGCGGTGGCCCCGCCGGACGGCGGGAGCGTCGTGGGTGTGCTCGCCGCCGCCGGTCTGCTGACGGTGTGCTTCTTCGGCACGTCGCGACCCGCTTCGCCGGGCGTTGGGCAGTCCGTGTCTTCGGATCGCGCGGCGGGTGGGCGGTGGAGTCTTGTCGTGGTGCTCGTGATCGTCGCCGTCGGGTGCCTTGCGGTGGCGGCCGCGGCGTTGCGTCAGCTCGGGGCGGCCCGGCTCGCGGTCTCACCCGCGCCGTTGCGGGCCGCGCTCGCGGCCGCCGACGCGAGCGCGATCGAACCCCTGCTGCTCGTCGGCGTGACGGTCGGCTGTGCGTTCACCTTGCTCGGAGTGCTACGCGGGACGCGGGTGTCGGGCATCCCCGCGATGCGGGTGTACGTCGCGGCCGGCGGGGTGACGGCGGTCGGCGCGGTGCTGGTTCCGGCGACCGTCGCGCTCGCCGGGGCGGCAGTCCTCCTGCTGAGTGACGCGGCGTTTCGGGTGGTCGCGGTGCGTCACCGGCGGGTGGACCGCTGAGATCGCTTGGATGACGGATCGTCTGTTTGTCGAGTTCTCAGCCGCCGTGCTGCCAGCTACCGTGCACTCATGACGCCCACATTCACCAGGAACCCCCATCCGTCACCGGCGACCCCGGAGCGGATCGCGGAGGTATTGGCCAATCCTGGGTTCGGGATGCACTTCACCGACCACATGGTGACGGTTCGCTACGACCGGACGCAGGGCTGGCACGACGCGAAGGTCGAGCCGTACCGGCCGATCACACTGGACCCGGCGGCCATGGTGCTGCACTACGGGCAGGCGGTCTTCGAGGGCCTGAAGGCCTACCGCCAGCTGGACGGCACGGTCGCGAGCTTCCGGCCCGAGGCGAACGCGGAGCGGTTCCGCCGCTCGGCGCGCCGGCTGGCCATGCCGGAGCTGCCGGACGAGCTGTTCCTCGGTTCGCTGCGTGAGCTCGTGGCGGTCGACGGCCACTGGGTGCCCGTCGAGGACGAGGAGTCGCTCTACCTACGCCCGTTCATGATCTCCACGGAGGTCGGCCTCGGCGTGCGGCCGGCGGCGGAGTACCTGTACATGCTGATCGGGTCACCGGCCGGCTCGTACTTCGCGAGCGGCATCAGGCCGGTGAACGTCTGGCTGTCGCACGAGTACGTGCGCGCGGCGCCCGGCGGTACCGGCGCGGCGAAGTTCGCCGGCAACTACGCGGCGTCGCTCGTGGCGCAGGCGCAGGCGGCGGAGCAGGGCTGTGACCAAGTCGTGTGGCTGGACGCCGTGGAGCGCCGGTGGGTCGAGGAGATGGGCGGGATGAACCTGTTCTTCGTCTTCGGCTCGGGCGCGGACGCGCGGGTGGTCACGCCGGAGCTGACCGGCTCGCTGCTCGCCGGCATCACGCGCGACTCGTTGCTGACGCTGGCCGCGTCGCTCGGCTACCAGGTCGAGGAGCGGCGGATCTCCACCGAGGAGTGGGAGAAGAAGGCCGAGTCGGGCGAGCTGTCCGAGGTCTTCGCGTGTGGCACCGCGGCCGTGATCACTCCGGTCGGCTCGGTGAAGCACGCGGACGGCGAGTTCGTGATCGGCGGCGGTGCCGCGGGCGAGGTGTCGATGCGGCTGCGCGGGGCGCTGACCGCGATCCAGCGCGGCACGACGCCGGACCCGCACGGCTGGATGGTTCCGCTTTCCTAGATCCTTCTCTAGGTCATCGTGCAGGTGGCCGCCACGATCGTGGTGGCCACCTCACAGGTCGCGCCGAGCACGTCGCCCGTGATGCCACCCAGCCGGCGGCGCACGTGCGCGACGAAGCCGATCGAGACGGCGCACGCGACGACGACCGCCACCGGCCCGAGCCAGACGTGGTCCCGGTCGACGAACACGGCCGCCACCAGCAGCCCGGCGAGCCACGACGCGGGGACGGCGACGTGCTGCGTCCCGGCGACGAGCGCGCCGAGGCCGTCCGGCCGCGCCGCGGGCAGACCGCGCACGCAGCATCCCGCGAACGCCACCCGCCCGGCGACGACCGCGAGCACGATCGCCCACCAGCGGTCGCCGGCCAGCGCGCCGAACGCGGCGGCCTGCGCCCCGAGCACGATCACGAGCGAGGAGACCCCGAACGGGCCGACGCCGCCGTCGCGCATGACGGCGAGCGCCCTCTCTGGCGGCCCGTAGCAGCCGAGGCCGTCCGCGGTGTCGGCGAGCCCGTCGAGGTGCATGCCCCGGGTGGCGAGCGCGAGCAGCCCGACGGTGAGGAGCCCGCCGAGCAGCCCCGGCATGGCCGTGAGGTCCAACAAGGACACCAGCGCGGCGGCCGGCAGCCCCAGCAGCAACCCGATGAGGGGCGTGAGCGCGATGGCCCGCCCGGCGACGGTCCGGTCCACCTGGTGCTGGCCGGCCGGGATCACGGTGAGCCACGACAGCGCCAGCCGGAGCGCGGAGCCCATCAGCGGCTATCCACGTCTGGCTTGGTTGCTATGTGTGGGCGGGGCGGGCATCAGGTCGCGTCGGCGTCGATGTCAGCGGTGGGGGTGGGCGTCGCGGTCGCCGTGGTGGTGATGCCGGCCTCGGCGAACGTGGCCATGTCGGACAGGATGCGGACCGCCATCGTCAGCAGGGGGATCGACGCCGTGGCGCCGGTGCCCTCGCCCAGGCGCATCTTCAGGTCCAGCAACGGTTCCAGGTCGAGCTGCTCCAGCACCAGGGCGTGCGCGGGCTCCGTCGACCGGTGGCCGGCCACCCACCACGACCGTGCGCCCGGCGCCAGCTCCTCGGCCACCAGGGCGGCGGCGCCGCTCACCACTCCGTCGAGCACCACCGGGGTGCGGCGAACCGCGGCCTGTGCCAGGAAGCCGGCCATCGCGGCGATGTCGGCTCCGGCCGTGGTACGCAGCAGTGCCACCGGGTCGGCGGTCACCGGCTTGGCACGACGTAGCGCGTCGCGGATCGCCGCGGTCTTGCGCATCCACGTCGTGTCGTCGATCCCGGTGCCGCGGCCCACGACCGCGACCGGCTCGCTTCCGGTCAGGGCGGCGACGAGGACTGCCGCGGCGGTCGTGTTGCCGATGCCCATGTCGCCGGCCACCAGCAGGTCCGCGCCGGCGTCCACCTCTTCGTCCACAATGGACTTTCCGGCGGCGAGGGCGGCGTCGACCTCGTCCTCTGTCAGCGCGTCCTCGACGTCGATCGGTGCCGACGAGCGGCGCACCTTGGCGGCGGCCACCTCGTCGGAGGTGTCCGCGTCGACCGCCATGTCGACCACCCGCACGGTGGCACCGGCGGCGTCCGCGAGCACGTTGATCGCCGCGCCGCCCGCGACGAAGTTCGCGACCATCTGGGCGGTGACCTCGCTGGGGTAGGCGGAGACCCCGCGCGTGGCCACCCCGTGATCGCCGGCGAACACCACGATCCTGGGGCGCCGCAACAGGTTCGGCGGGCACTGGCCCTGGCACGCGGCGAGCCACGCGCCGAGCTCCTCGATCCGGCCGAGCGAGCCGGGCGGCTTGGTGAGCTGCTCGTGTCGGGTCAGTGCGGCCCGCCGGGCTGTCTCGTCCGGCGGGTTGACGGTGTCGAACTCGACCGGGTCGGTCATCCGGTTCCCTCCAGGTCAGCGCAGTCGCAGCGGGATGCCGGCCACCAGCAGCACCACGTCGGTACACCGGTCGGCCAGTGCCGCGTTGAGCGCACCCAGCTGATCGCGGAAGAGCCTGCCAGAACGGGTCGCGGGCACGACGCCGAGGCCGACCTCGGCGGAGACCAGCACCACATCGGCTCGACTCGTGCCGAGGCCGTCGACCAGTGCGTCGCACGCGCGCCGCACCGGGTCGAGCGAACCACCCTCCCACGCGCCGGCGTCGTCGAGCAGCGTGGTGAGCCAGGTGGCCACGTCGTCGACGAGGACCGGGCCCGCCGCCCGCTCGAGGTAGGGCCCGAGTCCGGCCGGGTCGGCGAGCTCAACGGTCTGCCAGGCGGCCGGCCGCCGCTCGACGTGCGCGGCGATGCGGGCGGTCCACTCGGCATCGTCCGGGTCGGGCCGGGCGGTCGCCACGTAGGTCGCCGGGGCGTCCGTGAGCAGGCCTTCCGCGTGCGCGGACTTGCCCGACCGCGTGCCGCCGAGCACCAGGGTTCGCATCCCGGCACGTTATCTTGTGCCGTTGTGGAGTACTGGTGGCGTTACGGCAGCGGTCCGGAGAGGTCGGCCGGGTTCGCCGACCGCGCCGAGGCCGAGGAGTGGGTCGGCTCGGCGTGGTCCGACCTGCGCGAACAGGGTGTGGACGAGGTGACGCTGCTCGCCGATGAGGACGAGTTGTACGGCCCGATGAGCCTGCACCCGCCGGACTAGGGCACTGGCTCAAGGAGCCGGTGGCCCGCTGGCTGGGGTGAGCCGGGCATTTGGATCTTGGTCGTGGCGTGCGTCGACGTCTCGGATCGGGCCGCTGTCGGGGCGAGGCGGGTGGTAGGTGGGTCGGCGCGCGGCTGTGGTTGCGGGCTCCGGTCGAGGTTGGCGGTGACATCGACGACCAGGGGCCGCGGGTTGGCTCGGGCTGGCGAGGTTCAGTGGGTGAGGACATGGGGTCAGGTCTCGGGTGGGCCTGCGGGCGAGGCCCGCGGGCAGGTGTGGGTGAGGGGTTGTGGGTGGGGCCGGCGGGCAGGTGCGGGCGAGGGTTGTGGGTGAGGCCGGCGGGCGGGCGTGGGTGAGGGGTTGTGGGTGAGGTCGGCGGGCAGGTGCGGGCGAGGGTTGTGGGTGAGGCCGGCGGGCAGGTGTGGGTGAGGGTTGCGGGCGAGGGGTTGTGAGTGAGGCCCCCGGGCAGGCTGGGCGAGGGTTGCGGGCGGGGCTGTGGGTGAGATTGGGCGACATTGGCGGGGGAGCTGGTGGGTAGGGGTGCTGCGGGGAGGGCTCCCGGTATGGATACCGGTGGCCACGGCTGTGGGGATGTGGCTGCGGTTCGTCCTGAGGGGCGGCCGGGCGCCCACCGCTGGGAGTGGTGCGCGGTGGGCGGCCGGTCGCATTCGACAGGCGGGCTGACCGGTGTCGGGCCGGGCTAGCCGGTGTAGGACGGGTCGGTCTGGATCACGCCGTCCAGTGTCTTGTCGATTCGGGTTAACACGTCGGCGTCCAGGGTCACGCCGGTTGCCGTCACGTTCTCGGTGACCTGCTCTGGGCGGGTGGCGCCGATGATCGCCGAGGCCACGTTCTTGTTCTGCAGCACCCAGGCGACGGCCAGCTGGGCCATCGACAGGCCCACGTCCTCCGCGATCGGCTTGAGTTGCTGGACCCTCTCGAGCACGTCGTCACGCAGCAGTCGGCTGATGAAGTTCTTGCCGGACTCATCGGTGGCGCGCGAACCGGTGGGCGCCGGCTGGCCGGGCAGGTACTTGCCTGTCAGCACACCCTGGCCGATCGGCGACCACACGATCTGGCTCATCCCCTCCCGCTCGCAGGCCGGGACCACATCGGCCTCGATGACGCGCCACAGCATCGAGTACTGCGGCTGGTTGGAGATGAACGGCACCTTCAGCTCGCGGGCGAGCGCCGCACCGCGGGTGATCTGGTCGGCGTTCCACTCGGACACTCCGACGTAGAGCACCTTGCCGGCGCGCACGAGGTCGGCGAACGCGAGGAAGGTCTCCTCGAGCGGCACGCTGTCGTCGAACCGGTGCGCCTGGTACAGGTCGACGTAGTCGGTCTGCAGGCGTTTCAGCGACGCGTTGGCGGACTCGATGATGTGCTTGCGGCCGAGGCCGCGGTCGTTGGGACCGCCGGGACCCGTCGGCCAGAACACCTTGGTGAAGATCTCCAGGCTCTCGCGGCGTTGTCCGGCCAGCGCTCGTCCCAGGACCGACTCCGCGCGGGTGTTGGCATAGACGTCCGCGGTGTCGAACGTGGTGATGCCGGCGTCGAGAGCGGCACGCACGCAGGCATGGGCCTGCTCCTCCTCCACTTGTGAGCCGTGCGTGATCCAGTTGCCGTACGAGATCTCACTGACGGACAGGCCACTTCGGCCGAGGCGACGAAACTCCATGACGTCAAACCTATCCGTGGAGCGCCTTCAGGTTCGTTCGGCGGCGTCAGGTTGTGGACAAACGGTCGGGTTGTGGACAGGTTTGGTCAGACCTTGTCGCCCGGCCGCACGCGGGGCTTCGGCACCCGCAGCTTGCGGATCTGGGAGGCCCTGATGAAGGCGTACCAGCCGACGGACAGGCCGCGGATCGGCTCCTTCGAGTGTCGCTCGCGCACCAGCCTCGTGATCCGGCGACCGGACAGCACGCCCTCGAAGATCATCGCCACCAGCATCAGCAGGCAGAGCAGCGTGGTCGTGCTCTGCACCCGCGGGTCCGGCACCAGCAGCGCCACGAAGATGAGGATGGCCAGGGGCATGAACAGGCCCAGCAGGTTGCGGCGCGAGTCGACCAGGTCGCGGATGTAGGCCTTGACCGGGCCGCGGTCGCGCGGCATCAGGTACTTCTCGTCGCCCGCCATCATGCGTTCGCGTTGCGTGGCGCGGATCTCCCGGCGCTTCGCGGACAGCGCCTTGCGCTCCTCCTTGTTGCCCCGCGCGCGCCGCATCGCCTCGCGGGTGCTGCGAGGCGGCGGTGCGACCGGGCCGCGCTTGCGCTGCTCGGCGTCGCGGCGTTTGGGCGTCGGCCGGCCCTTGCTTGGGGTGTGGGCCTTGCTGCGACCCTCCTCCGTCTCCGTCGCGGCGTCCTCGCCGGTCTCGGACTCGGCGGACTCTGCTTCTTTGCGGCGAAGGAACCTCACAGAGCAAAGGGTAAGGCAGGCCCAACTACGCTTTGACCATGCGGGTCCTGATCGCTCCTGACTGCTTCGGCGGGACGTTGACCGCGCCGGAGGCCGCCGAGGCCATCGCCGCCGGTTGGCGCAGCGGTGCGCCGCACGACGAGCTCACGCTGTGCCCGCTCGCCGACGGCGGTCCGGGGTTCGTCGACGTGCTGCACGCGGCCCTCGGCGGGGACCTGCACCGCCGCTGCGTCGCAGGTCCGCTGGGGTCCTCGGTGGACGCCGGGTGGCTGGAGCACGAGGGCACGGCCTATATCGAGTGTGCCCAGGCCTGCGGGCTCACCCTGGTCCCGAAGGACGAGCGGGACGCGCTCGCGGCCGGCACCGTCGGCGTCGGCGAGCTGGTCGCGGACGCCCTCAAGGCCGGGGTGCACACGATCGTCGTCGGGCTGGGCGGGTCGGCCACCACCGACGGCGGGGCCGGGCTGTTGCGCGCGCTAGGCGCGGTCCCGGTCGGCGCGGACGGCGAGCCGCTTGCGGTGGGCGGTGGCTCGCTCGTGGACGCGGTCCGGCTCGACGGACGCGTCGACCTCGGGGACGTCACGCTGGTCGCGGCCTCCGACGTGGAGAACCCGTTGCTGGGCAAGCACGGCTCGGCCCGCGTGTTCGGCCCGCAGAAGGGCGCCGACGACCTGGCGGTGCGCCGCCTCGAACGGTCGCTGACCCGCTGGGCGGACCTGCTCGCCGAGATCGCCGGCCGCGACATCCGCGACGAGCCGGGTGCGGGTGCCGCGGGCGGGCTCGGTGCCGCGCTCATCGCGCTCGGCGCGACCGTCGAGTCCGGCGCCGGGGTCGTCCGCCGGCTGACCGGGCTGGACGACGCGCTCGCCGAGGCCCAGCTGGTGATTACCGGTGAGGGCAGCTTCGACTTCCAGTCGCTGCGCGGAAAGCTCGTCACGCGTGTCGCGGGCGCGGCGCAGGAGCGGAGCACCCCGTGCGTGGTGCTCGCCGGCCAGGTCAGCGTCGGGCGCAAGCGGGCGGCCGCGGCCGGTGTGACCTACACGT
>NZ_JBOHGB010000072.1:0-34038 GCF_050699935.1 Actinophytocola sp. | reverse complement strand
TCGGTGCTGGTGCGCCTGCGTTTGTCCTGCGTTGAGACGGTGAATGCTTCGTTGCTTCCGCTCACGGTGGCGATGGTTGGCTCTGTTCGTCGGTTGCTCGCCGTCTTCCTTTGTGCGGTGTTCGGTGCTGGTGCGCCTGCGCTTCTCCTGCGTCCAGACGGCGAACGCTCCGTCACTCCCGCTCACGGTGGCGTGCAACGCCATCCGTGGCTCGCGGCGCAGGTCGGCCAGCTTCGGTGAGTCTCGCCGGACCGCCACGAACAAGCCGCGCGGGCTACGGATCGTGGCGACCGGATGAACCCGCGGTGCCGCTCGGCCAGCAGCCGCCAGCCGTGCCGGGCGCGATCGGCGAAGTCGGCCCATCACATGGCGCCAACGTACGGCACGTACGGTGGCGCCGTGAACGACTCGCCCACTGATCCGGTCCGCACGCTCGCCGACCACTACTCCGGGACAGCCGAGGCGTACGAACGCGAGTGGGCCGGCGTGCTGCGCCCGGTGAACCGGCAGCTGCTGGCGCGCCTACCGCTCGCCGGCTCGAGCCGGGTGCTGGACCTGGGAACCGGGGTCGGCACGTTGCTCCCGGACCTGCGCCGCACGGCTCCCGACGCGGTGATCGTCGGCGCGGACCGGTCCGCGGGGATGCTCCGGCGTGCTCCCAGGTCGTTCCCGCGCACGGTGGTCGACGCGGCCCACCTGCCCTTCGCCGACGGTGCGTTCGACGTTGTCGTGCTGGCGTTCATGCTGTTCCACCTGCCCGAGCCGGCGGCCGGGGTGCGCGAGGCTCACCGCGTGCTGCGGACGGGTGGCATGGCCGGCCTCGCCGTGTGGGGCGGGGAGCGGCCGGTGCCGGCGTTGGAGATCTGGCACGACGAGCTCGACCGGCACGGGGCACCACCGGACGACGCTCTGGTCAGCCGGCACGTCGTGCTGAACACTCCCGAGAAGCTGGCGGATGTCCTGGCCGCGGCGGGGTTCACCGGCATCGATGTCGGCCCGGTGCCGTGGTCGCGCGAGCCGAGCCTCGACGAGTTCGTCGAGCACAACACCCACCTCAGCGCCGGCGGCCGGCGCCTCGCCCGGCTCGAGCCGGGCGCGCGCGAGGAATTCCTGCGCGCGGTCCGGGCCCGGCTGTCCGAGCTAGGGCCCGCGGACTTCACCGACGGCAGGGAGGTTCTCGCGGGCACTGCCCGCCGGTCGGCGGATTGACGCGGGCCGCGCACCCCGGCCAAGGTGAAGATCGGTCACCTTACCCGGGAGTAGCAATGGCGCGCAGGCGGTGGTTCGGGCTCGTCGCGGCGGTTCTCGTGGCGGGGGTGGTGACCATCCCCGGGCCGGCCGTGGCCGCGCCGGACGTGACCGACCTGGACGGCGCGTGCGTGGCGCTGCGGGCGCCGTCCGGGAAGTTCGTGGCACGCAACGTACTCGGCGGCTACCAGGCCACCGCGGCGGACCCGGCGCAGCCGTTCCGCCTCCAGCGCACCGGCCGGGCGAGCTACCTGTTCTACGGCACCGGCGGCGACTTCCTGTCCACCGGCCTCGGCTCGCTCGGCGTGCTGAAGTCGGCGGCGGCCGGGCCGAGGTCGGATTGGCGGCTCTCCGCGTCGGGCGACACGGTCACGCTGACCTCGCCCGTGGCGGGCCGGCAGCTCGCGGTCGACCCGATCTTCACGATCCTCGCGCTGCGCGGCACGGGCACGCCGTTCACGCTCGTCGAGACCACCGGTTGTGCCACCGCGCCCGAGGCCGAGCTGAACATCGACGGCACGCCGTTCTCCGGGACCACGCCGGACGGTGAGGTGCGTGGCATCGTCGACCTGCACAACCACCTGACCGCCTACGAGTTCATGGGCGGCGACATCCACTGTGGACAGCCGTGGAGCCCGTACGGCATCACCGCGGCGCTCGTCGACTGCGCCGACCACGAGCCGGCCGGCCTCGGCGCGTGGCTGGAGAACGTCGTGTCCGGCGCGTACCCGGGCCTCACCCATGACACGACGGGCTGGCCGACGTTCAAGGACTGGCCCAAGCACGACTCGCTGACCCACGAGGCGCAGTACTACCGGTGGCTGGAGCGCGCGTGGCGCGGCGGGCTGCGGATCTACACGAACCTGTTCGTGAACAACTCCGCGCTGTGCGACATCTACCCGATCAAGCACAACTCGTGCGACGACATGGACGCGGTCCGGTTGCAGGCGCAGCGGATCCGCGAGCTGCAGGACTTCATCGATGACCGGCACGGCGGGCCCGGCAAGGGCTGGTTCCGCATCGTCACCGACCCCGCGCAGGCGCGTGCGGTGGTCGAGCAGGGCAAGCTCGCGGTGGTGCTCGGCGTCGAGGTGTCCCAGCCGTTCGGCTGCGGTATCCGCGGCGACGTGCCGCAGTGCACCAGGGCGGACATCGACGCGGGCCTCGACGAGCTGTACGGGCTCGGCGTGCGGCGGATGTTCGTCTGCCACAAGTTCGACAACGCGCTGTGCGGCGTGCGGTTCGACGAGGGCACGCAGGGCGTGGTGGTGAACGCGGGCAACGTGTGGACCACGGGCCGCTTCTGGGAGGCGGAGACGTGCACCGGGCCGCTGCACGACCACACGATCTCCTTCGAGAGCGACCTGCTCGCCGGGCCGCTGAAGGAGTTGCTGCCCGACGGCGTCACGCTGCCGGTGTACCCGAGCGCGCCGCACTGCAACGTCCACGGGCTGACCGACCTGGGCCGCTACGCCATGGAAGGCATGATGGCTCGCGGCATGATGATCGACATCGACCACATGGGCGTGAAGTCGATGACCGCGGCGATGGACCTGCTGGCCGCCAAGCGGTACCCGGGCGTCGTGTCGAGCCACGGGTGGCTGGATCCGAACTTCTACGCGCGGATCCTGGAGCTCGGCGGGGTGGCCGGCCCGTACGGCGAGAGCACCACGCAGTTCGTCGACCTGTGGCGCCAGCTGCGTTCGGTGCCGGGCTACCCGGATGCCGCGGCGGCCGGTTTCGACACCGGCGGCTTCGGCCACCAGCCCGCGCCCCGCGCGGACGCGGCGGCGAACCCGGCGCGGTACCCGTTCACGACGTTCGACGGCGGGTCCACTGTGGACCGTCAGCGGACCGGTGAGCGGGTGTTCGACATCAACGTCGACGGCATGGCCCACTACGGCATGCTGCCGGACTGGATGGCGGACCTGAAGATCGCCGCCGGACCGGACGCGGAGGCCATCACGCACGACATGAGCCGCGGCGCCGAGGCATACCTGGACAGCTGGGAGCGCACCGTGGCCTGGTGAGCTCGCCGGGGCGCGCGCGGAGCCTTGACGCCGAATACATCGGATGTCTAACCTCGCCGGTAGATCACGCCCAGGGAGCAGGAGCGTACGTGGCACGCAGCGGCGCGTTCGACACGTCACGATCGTCGGGTCGTGGGACCGACCCGTGCCGGCCGGAGCGGGCTCATGGCTGACGTGGACACCGCCGTGCCGGGTGCCGCCACGGTCCCCCTCCTCGAGGTCGAGGAGGTGAACAAGACCTTCCCCGGCGTGCGGGCGCTCTCGGACATGCGGTTGGAGCTGCGCGCCGGTGAGGTGCTCGCCCTCGTCGGTGAGAACGGTGCCGGCAAGTCGACGCTCATGAAGCTGCTCTCCGGCATCCACACCGCGGACACCGGGTACTTCCGGTTGGGCGGCGAGCCACTGGAGATCGCCGGCCCCAAGCACGCCATGGACAACGGCATCAGCATCATCCACCAGGAGTTCAACCTGGTGCCGCATCTGACCGTGGCGCAGAACGTCTTCATCGGCCGCGAGCCGCGCCGGTTCCGGGTGCTCCTCGACGAGCGGAGGCTGGTCCGCGACGCCCGCGAGCTGATCGAGCGGCTGCACCTGCCGCTGGACCCGAACGCCGTGGTCGGGAACCTGACGGTGGCCAACCAGCAGATGGTGGAGATCGCCAAGGCGCTGTCCCACGACCCCAAGGTCCTGATCATGGACGAGCCGACCGCGGCGCTGTACGAGGCCGAGGTGTCGACCCTCCACGAATTGATCCGACGTTTTGTCCGGCCGGACACCGGGGTCATCTACATCTCCCACCGGATGGAGGAAATCAGGCGGATCGCGGACCGGGTCACGGTCATCCGCGACGGCGAGTACGTCGACACGGTCGACGTCGCGGGCACGAGCACCCGCGAGGTCATCTCGATGATGGTGGGCCGCACGATCGACGACGACGCGGGCCCGCGGGACGTGCGCGACGACCGCGAGACCGTGCTCGAGGTCATCGGGTTGTCCACCAGGTCGTCCACCAAGGCGGCGGGCACGACGACGCGGCTCAAGGACGTCTCCTTCGACCTGCGCGAGGGCGAGATCCTCGGCTTCGCGGGCCTGATGGGCGCGGGCCGCACGGAGACCGCGCGGGCGATCGTCGGCGCCGACCCGATCGCGGGCGGCA
Organism: Actinophytocola sp.; assembly: GCF_050699935.1. NCBI lineage: Bacteria > Bacillati > Actinomycetota > Actinomycetes > Pseudonocardiales > Pseudonocardiaceae > Actinophytocola > Actinophytocola sp. The sequence continues at coordinate 29,604 of NZ_JBOHGB010000072.1, read as the reverse complement.
TGGTTCTGTTGCGGGGCAGGCCGATCCGTGTCGGCCACCCGGCGGACGCGGTCCGGCACGGCATCGGTTACCTGTCCGAGGATCGCAAGCGCTACGGCCTGCTGCTCGACCGGGACGTCAAGGCGAACGTCACGCTCGGCGCGCTGCGGGACAGGTTCACCACCGCCGGGTTCGTCAACGACCGGGCCGCCCGCGACCGCGCGGTGGAGTACGTCGGATCTCTGAAGATCAAGACTCCGTCGGTGGAGCAGACCGCGAAGTACCTCTCCGGCGGCAACCAGCAGAAGGTCGTCATCGCCAAGTGGCTCGTGCGCGACTGCGACGTCCTGATCTTCGACGAGCCGACGCGCGGCATCGACGTCGGGGCCAAGGAGGAGATCTACGCGCTGCTGAACGAGCTGGCCGCGCAAGGGAAGTCCATCATCATGATCTCCTCGGAGCTGACCGAGGTGTTGCGCATGTCGCACCGGGTGGTGGTGATGAGCGAGGGCCGGGTGACCCGGGTGCTCACCGCCGACGAGGCCACGCAGGAACGCATCATGCACTACGCCACGCTGCGGCCGGACGAGAACGTCGACGACGCGGTCGAGCTCGGCCTGGACCCCGTGCAAACCGGTGCGGCCGAGGAGGAGGGGAACGCATGACCCCTCGCCAACCGCACCTAAGGGGAACGGGACGCAACCCAGCCACCGATACGTCCCGAACGGAACGCCACCGACGGAGGGTGACCACAAGGGTTAAGTCCGGGGAGGCGGGGCTGTTACAACAGCTCTTGGCGTTCGCGAGCCTCATCGTGATCTACGCGTTCTTCTCGCTCGCGAGCCCGTTCTTCTTCACCTACGGCAACTTCACCGCGATCCTGTTCTCCACCGTGGTGATCGGCACGCTCGCGATCGGCACCACGTTCGTGATCATCACGGGCGGCATCGACCTGTCGATCGGCACCGGCATGGCGTTGTGCGCGGTGATGTCCGGCGTGTTCATCGTGAAGCTGGACCTGCCGATCGCCGTCGGGCTCGTCGCAACGATCGCGTTCGGCGGGCTGATGGGTCTCGTCAACGGCATCAACGTCGCGATCCTGCGCATCCCGCCGTTCATCGCCACGCTCGCGATGATGCTGGTCGCCGAGGGGCTCGCGCTGGTGCTGTCGGGCAGCGCGCCGATCTACTTCTCCGAGGACCCCTCGTACACGAAGATCTCCACCGGGAACCTCATTCCCGGCGTGCGGTTCCCGAACGCGGTCGTCGTGCTGATCGCGGTCGCGGTCATCGCCGGCGTGCTGCTGAGAAAGACCTTGCTCGGCCGCTACACGTACTCGATCGGCAGCAACGAGGAGGCCACCGCGCTGTCGGGCATCGACGTGCGCAAGTGGAAGATCGCGACCTACACCTTCGCCGGGCTGTTCATCGGCCTCGCGGGCATCATGATCTCCGCGCGGCTGGGCTCGGCGCAGCCGGCCACCGGCATGGGCTACGAGCTCCAGGCGATCGCGGCCGTCGTCATCGGTGGCACGTCGCTGGCCGGGGGCAAGGGATCCATCACCGGCACGCTCATCGGCGCACTGATCATCTCGACGCTGAACAACGGGCTGCAGATCATGTCCATCCCGCAGGAGTGGCAGAACGTCATCCTCGGCTGCGTGATCCTCCTGGCCGTGTACACCGACATCCTCCGCAAGAAAGAGGCCTGACCCATGAAGATGCGCAAGGCCACCGCCGTCCTGCTCGGCACCGCCACGACCCTCTCGCTGAGCGCGTGCGGCGCGGGCGGCGGAACCGGTGGTGGCGGCGCGGGCGGCGAGGCGCCCTACATCGCCATCGTCTCCAAGGGTTTCCAGCACGAGTTCTGGCAGGCGGTGAAGCGGGGCGCCGAGGACGAGGCCGCCAAGGCGGGCGCGCGCGTCACGTTCGTCGGCCCGCCGACCGAGGCGGACGTCGAGGAGCAGATCAACATGCTCACCAACGACATCGCCAAGAACCCGCAGGCCATCGGCTTCGCCGCGCTGGACAGCCGGGCCGCCGAGCCGCTGCTGGCGCAGGCCAGGTCGCAGAACATCCCGGTCATCGCCTTCGACTCCGGTGTGGACAGTGACGTGCCGGTGACCACCGTCGCCACCGACAACAAGGCCGCCGCGGCCGAGGCCGCGAAGCACATGGCCGAGCTGGTCGGCGGCAAGGGCGAGGTCGCGATGGTCGTGCACGACCAGACCAGCAAGTCCGGCACCGACCGGCGCGACGGCTTCATGGACTGGATGAAGGAGAACGCGCCCGGCATCACCGTGCTCTCCCCGCAGTACGGCGGCGGCGACCAGGCCGAGTCCGCCAACATCACCAAGTCGATCATCTCGGCCAACCCGGACCTGGCGGGCATCTACGCGTCCAACGAGGGCTCCGCGATCGGCGTGATCAAGGGCGTGGAGGAGAGCGGCAGGTCCGGCATCCAGCTGGTCGGCTTCGACTCGGGCAAGGCGCAGATTGACGCGATCAAGGACGGCACGATGGCCGGCGCGGTCACCCAGGATCCGCTCAACATGGGCCGCGAGCTGGTGCGCGCCGCGATGAAGGCGATCAACGGCGAGAACCAGCCGAAGAACGTCGACACCGGCTTCTACTGGTACGACAGGACGAACGTGGACGACGACAAGATCAGGTCCGTCCTCTACGAGTGACGCCCGGTCAGCTCGCCCGGCGCAGCCGCCGGACCGGAGTGCCGCGTCCCATGTAGACGGCCAGGTCCTCGACGGTGCGGGCGAGGTCCGCCAGGTCCTCGTGGACGAGGGCCTGCGGGCCGTCGCACAGGGCCACGTCGGGCCGCGGGTGGACGTCGACGATGACGCCGTCCGCGCCGGCCACGATGCCGGCGCGGACGAGCGGCAGCACGAGGTCGCGGCGCCCGCCGGAGTGCGACGGGTCGACGATCACCGGCAGGTGCGAGAGCTGCTGGGCCACCGGTACCGCGGAGACGTCGAGCGTGTTGCGGGTCGCGGTCTCGAACGTGCGGATCCCGCGCTCGCACAGCACGATGTCGAGGTTGCCGCGCTGCGCGATGTACTCGGCGGCCATCAGCCACTCCTCGATGGTGGCGTTCAGGCCCCGCTTGAGCATCACGGGCCTGCCCGCCGCGCCGACGGACTGCAGCAGCGTGAAGTTCTGCATGTTCCGGGTGCCGACCTGGAGCATGTCGGCGTACTCGGCGACCATGTCGACCTCGTGCGCGCCGACGACCTCGGTCACGACCGGCAGCCCGGTCTCCTCGCGCACGTCGGAGAGGATCTTCAGGCCCAGCTCGCCGAGTCCCTGAAACGCGTAGGGGGAGGTGCGTGGCTTGAACGCGCCGCCGCGCAGCAGCGTGGCGCCGGCCGACTGCGCCATCCGGGCCGCCGCGAGGGTCTGCTCGGGCGTCTCGACCGCGCACGGCCCGGCGATCAGCGTCACGGTGTCCGGACCGATCGGCACGCCGCGCACGTGCACGACGGAGCGGTCCGGATGGTGCTCGCGGCTCACCAGCTTGTAGCTGGTGGAGATCCGGGTGACGTCGTGGACGCCGCGCATCGCGGGCAGGTTGAGGGTGTCGAACGCGTCCACGTCGCCGACCAGGCCGATGATCACCCGGTGCACGCCGCGACTCACGAAGGCCTGACCACCGGCGGACTCCACCCGGTCGACCACGGCGTCCACATCGGAAGGCTGGGCCTCCGGCGCCATCACGATGACCACGTTGTCTCCTCAGTCAGATCGCGAGATCGGGCCGGAGCCGGGCGGCGCCACGCAGGTACACGTGGTGGATCGCCGAGCGGGGCCGGTCGCTTTGGATGTGGGCGAGCAGGCGGATGACGCGTGGCAACCCGTCCGGCACGCCGACCTCGCTGGCGCACAGCAGGGGCACGTCGGTGAGGCCCAGCGCGCGGGCCGCGGCCGCCGGGAAGCCGCTCGCCAGGTCGGGCGTCATGGTGAACACCACGCTGATGAGGTCCTCGGCGTCGAGTTCGTTGCGGCCCAGTACCTTGGCGAGCAGCTCGGTGGTGGCGTTCGCGATGGCGGCCGGATCGTCCCGGTCGATCTGGATCGCGCCGCGCACGGCCCGCACGGCCACCGCACTAACGGGAGAACTGGCCGGGGCGGCGGCCCTCGCCCGCCGGGCCGCGGTAGGCCTGGGCGATGTCGAGCCACGCCTCGGCGATGTCGCCCGTGGCCGTGACCGCGAGGTCGTCGCGGTGCCGGCGGCGGGTGACGAGAAGGCAGAAGTCCTCGGCGGGCCCGGTGATCCGCTGCTCGGCGTTGACGGGCCCGAACTCCCAGGTGCCGCCTTCCGGGGCGGTGAGCTCGTAGCGGAACTGGACGTCGGGGGTGGGCAGGCCGCGTGCCTGGTAGCCGAAGTCCCAGGTGAGCGTGGCGAACCAGGCGAGGTGCCAGAGCCGGTCGGTGTGTTCGCGGCTCCTGCTCAGCGCGTCGGCGATGTCCTGCCCGTGGGCGAAGGTCTCCATCATCCCGGCGGAGGCGAGCACGGCCGGTGGCAGGGGCCGGACGAGCCAGGGCACCGGACGGTCCGGCGGCGCGGCGGCGAGCGACTTGATGGCGGCGTCCCGCTCGATGCGCCACCGGTTGCGCAGGACCTCGGGCGGGTCGTCGCGGAACTCGGCGAGGGCGCCGTTGACCACGGCCTCGGAGTTCTCCGCGGAGACCTTCGCGGTCATGGTCTTGAAGGTCTCGCCGTCCGCGACGGCCGTCCCCGCGAGCCGGAAGATGAACGCGAGATGCGCGACCTGGTCGGCGACCGTCCACCCGGGAGCGGGCGTCGGCCGCGTCCAGTCCTCATCGGACAGCCCGTCGAGCAGCTGTTCGACGGCGGCGGCCTCGGCGGTCAGGTCGGCGATCACGTCCCGGTGAGTCACGCGCTTGTCCTCTCGCCCGTTGGCAGTCGCCTACCAGGATGGCGGCGCGGGCGGGTGGTGTCTTATCCGCCGATGCCGTGCCGGCTCGAGGACAAGTGGCCGGGTGCTCAACCGGCCAGGCGCGCCAGGGACCGCTTCACGGTGTCCATGCTTCGCTCCTGCGTTACTCGTCGTCTTCCCTCCTCTCGTGCTCGGCGCTGGCGCGCCTGCGCGCGCTCGTCAGTCCGGACGGCGGACAATTCGCAACGAGCCGGCTGCGGTCGCGACTACCGGCGTTGCCGTCGCCGGCGAGGTTGGGAACTGTCCTCGCAGGACGTTGCGTCGCTCTTGCTCGCGGTGTTGGTTGGTTTGCTTCGCTTCTGCGTTACTTGTGGGTTTCCTTCGTCGCGTGTTCGGCGCTGGTGCGTCTGCGTGCGTTCGTCAGTCCGGACGGCGGACGTTGCGTCGCTCTTGCTCGCGGTGTTGGTTGGTTTGCTTCGCTTCTGCGTTACTTGTGGGTTTCCTTCGTCGCGTGCTCGGCGCTGGCGCGCGTGCGCGCGATCGTTCAGTCCAGACGGCGAACGCTCCGTCGCTCTCGCTCACGACGTGTGCTTCGCCAGCAGCGCGGCGAACTCCTCGGCCGGCATCGTGCGGACCCCGAGCTCGGCCGCCTTCGCCGCCTTCGAGCCGGCGCCCTCGCCGACGACCACCAGGTCCGTCTTCGCCGACACCGAGCCCGACGCCGTGCCGCCCAGCCGTTCCACCGCCTCGTTGCCCTCCGTGCGCGTCAGGCCCGGGATCGCACCGGTCACGACCACCCGCATCTGCGTGCCGTCCTCGTGTCGCAGGGGGAGGGCGGCTGATTCGGCGGACGGCTCGGTCATGTTGACGTCCCGTGCCATCAGCTTCTCGATCACCGGCCGGTAGTCCGCCAGCTCCGCGGCGATCGTGACCGCGCGCTCCGGGCCCACGCCCTCGACCCGCTGCAGCTCCTCGACCGACGCCGCCAGCAACGCCCGCATCGTGCCGAACGAACGCGCCAGCCGGCGGCACATCGCCCGCCCGGCCATGCGCATCCCCAGCGCGGTCAGCACTTTCGACAGCGGCCGGCCCTTCGCTCCCTGGATGCTCGAGACCAGCTTGCCCGCCGACACCTCGCCCATCCGCTCCAGCTCGACGAGCGTCGCCACGTCGAGGTCGAACAGGTCCGCCGGGTCGGTGACCAGCCCCGCGCCGACCAGCTGGTCGATGATCTTGTCGCCGAGATGCTCGATGTCCATCCCGTCGCGGGTGGCGAAGTAGTGCAGTGTCTGGCGTGCCCCGCACACCCGGCCCTGCACGCACCGCCACCGCTTCTGCGAGCGGTCGATCTCCCCGTCGCAGCGCGGGCACGCGGTGGGCGGTTCGAACGGCACCGACGATGCGGGCCGGTGCTCCAGGGACGCCCCGGTGATCTCGGGGATCACGTCGCCCGCGCGGTGCACGAACACCGTGTCGCCGACGCGGACGTTGCGCCGCACCAGGTCGCCGAAGTTGTGCAGCGTGGCGGAGGTGACCGTGACCCCACTGATCACGACCGGCTCGAGCACCGCGACCGGGGTGATCACGCCGGTCCGTCCAACTTGGACGTCGATGCCGAGCAGCCGCGTGGTCCGGGTGTCGGTCGGGAACTTGTAGGAGATGCCCCACCGCGGCGCGCGGCTCGACGAGCCGGCCGCGTCCCGGTCGGCCGGGTCGTCGGCCTTGACGACCGCACCGTCCACACCGAACCCGAGAGTGGTCCGCAGCTCGGTCAGCCGCGCCACCGCCGCGACCACCTCGTCCATCGACGAGCACATCGTCAGGCCGGCGGGTGAGCCGAGGGTCGTGGCCAAGCCGAGCCGCTCCAGCTCCGCGAGCGCCGCCGAGTGTGCCATGTCCAGGCCCCGCACCGCGTACGCGAGGAACGACAGCGGTGCGGCGTACGCGCGCTGGTCCGCCCGCAGCGTGCCCGCCGCCGCGCTGCGCGGGTGCGCGAACGCCGGCTCGCCGTTCGCCACCCGCAGCTCGTTGGCGGCGGCGAAGTCGGTCTCGGTCATGAAGATCTCGCCGCGCACCTCGAGCGTCACCGGCTCGGTCAGGCGGGCGGGCAGCCCGGCCGCGCGCCGGGCGATCCGGGTGACGTTCTCGCCGGTGACGCCGTCGCCGCGGGTGGCCACGAGCGTCAGGCGGCCGTCGACGTAGCGGGCGGCGATCGCCAGCCCGTCGATCTTGGGTTCCACCGTGTAGCCGGCCGTCGGGTGGCCGAGGAGCTTCTCCAGCCGCGCGGCCCACCGGCGCAGGTCCTCCTCGCCGAACACGTTGTCCAGGCTGAGCATCGGCTCGCTGTGCACGATGTCGCCGCCGATCGGCACGCCGGCCGCGACCGTCTCCGTCGGCGAACCCTCGACCTTCCACTCCGGACGGACGGCCTCGGTGGCGGCCACTCGGGCGAGCAGCGCGTCGTAGGTCGCGTCGTCCATCAGCAGGTCGGCACCCTGGTAGTAGGCCAGCGCCGCGGCGCGCAGCCGCGCGATCGCCGCGGCGTAGGCCTCGATGGTGTCGAGCGGCTGGGCGTGCGCCGGATCCACGACCGGCGCGCCGCCGGGGGGCAGGGTGTCGACCCGATCGTCTGGCATGGTTCGCACGTTACGGCTCGGTCGGCCGCTCTGGCGAGCTTCCGGGTTGCCCGATGTGCACGATGCCGAACGAGTCGAAGCAGTTGACCCGGATCTTGAGCACCAGGTCGTCCCTGACGATCGCGTACAGCTCGTTGGGCCGCTGGAAGTCGTCGACGATGCGGTACTGGCGGAACAGCGAGCCGTCCTGCATGGCGAACAACGCCTTGTACACGGCGTTCTTCTTCGCCTGGCCGGCCGTCTCGGACCACTCGTCGAGCACGTCGAGACCGGTCTCCATGCGGAACTTGGTTCGGGTGCCGCCGAGCTCCCTGTGTTCGTTCACCACGATCACCTCGTCTCACCAGAGGAAAGTGTTCCATAACACCGTTGTTGCTACCAAAGGTAGCTGCGTTATGTAACACTGTCAAGGTGAGTCCGAGACGACGTGATCCCGAAGTACGCCTGGAGTTGATCCACATCGCCGCGCGCCTGCTCGCGGAGGAGGGGCCGGAGTCGATGTCGACCCGGAAGATCGCCACCGAGGCAGGGACCTCGACCATGGCGGTCTACACCCATTTCGGCAGCATGAGCGGGTTGGTCCGCGAGATCGTGCACGAGGGTTTCGCCCGCCTGGCGCAGAACTTCGACCGCATCACCTCGACCGACGACCCGGTCGCGGACATGGCGCTGATCGGGCGGGCCTACCGGCACATGGCGGTGACCAACGCGAACCTCTACTCGGTGATGTTCGGCGGCCGATCGCTGGCCGGCTTCGAGCTGTCGGAGGAGGATCGCCAGCACGGGCGGTACAACCTGGTGGGAGTGGTGGAGTGCGCGGCGCGCTGCATCGCCGCCGGGCGGTTCACCACCACCGACGAGGTGCTGGCCGCGCATCACATGTGGCTGGCCATGCATGGCCTGGTCACGCTCGAGCTGGGTGACTACCTCATCGATCCGTGCGACGCGGACCGCTGCTTCGAGACGCAGCTCGTCACGCTGATGGTCGGCGAGGGCGACGACGCGGAGGCGGCGGCCGAGTCGGTGCGCCGCTCGGCGGAGCGGTTCGAGGGCGAGGTGCTGGCCGGGCCGGACTCCGAGAAGGAGGCGGAGCCCGAGAAGGAGGCCGAGCCCGAGCCGGCGGAGCCGGTCCGGAACAAGAGGTCTCGTCGGCGGCACACTCGGGCGGGGTGAACGGGCCCCGGGCGATGCCGGCAGCCACCCGACCGTCCACTGTGTAGTTCCGGTGGAGCGGGCCGGCCGGACGCTACTCCGGAAATGCGGTCCCGAGCGATTGGGTGAGTTCCGGTGTCCGGCCGCACTCTCCGAGATTCGCGGAAACGATCGGCGGCCTTACGCTCGCAGGACGTGTACGGCTGAAATGAGCTGACTGATGCGAGCGGAAGTCAAGGTACTCGGCGCGCTCGAGGTCGTCTTCGACGGCGTCTCGGTCGTGCCGACAGCGAGCAAGCCGCGGCAGCTCCTGGCGATGCTCGCACTCAACGTCGGGCGGGTCGTGACCAGCTCCACGCTGATGGAGGAGTTGTGGGGCACCAACGCGCCGCGCAGCGCGCCCACCACGCTGCAGACCTACGTGCTGCACGTGCGCAAGCTGATCCGCGGCGCGCTGCCGGAGAATCCGGAGGCCGCGCTGGAGATCCTGGCCACCAGGCACACCGGGTACGTGTTGCGGATCGACCCGGATCTGGCGGACGTGGTGCGCTACGACCGGCTCGCGGCGGAGGGCCGGGCGGCCGGCGCGGCGGGCGACTACGTGCGGTCCGGACGGCTGCTGTGCGCGGCGCTCGCCATGTGGCGTGGGCCGGTGCTGGTCGACGTGGCGGCGGGGCCGCAGCTGGAGATCGAGACGATGCGGCTGGCCGAGAGCCGGCTGACCGACCTCACGCTGCGCATCGACGCGGACCTCTACCTCGGCCGGCACCACCAGCTGCTCGGCGACCTTGCCGCGCTGTGCGCCCGCCACCCGTACATGGAGAACTTCCGCGCGCAGTACATGCTCGCGCTCTACCGGTCCGGCCGGCCCGGCCAGGCGCTGGCGGTCTACCACGACATGTGGACGACGATCCGCGACCAGCTCGGGGTCGACCCGTCACGGCGGCTGCGCCAGCTGCACCAGGCGATGCTGGCCGGCGACCAGATCGTCGAGGACCCCCGCTACATGATCAACAACTGGGCGCCGGACCCGGTGCCCGCGAGGCAGGGCGCATCATGACTCAGCTCGACACAAGGCCCACCGACACCGTCGACACCGCCGGTGCCGCCCCGGAGCTCCCCCGCCGGCGTGGGCTGGTGGTGTTCCTCGCCGTGCTCGGCGGGTTCCTGCTCACCATCGCCTGGTCGGCGTCCTTTGTGGACAGCGTGATCGGGGGTACGGTGGCGAACGGCCTGCTCGGCCACGACGCCGAGGAGGCAGCGATCACCGGGGTCGGCGCGGGCGTCGGGTTCGCCTTCGTCTCCGGGCTGGCCGGCACGTTCACCGCCTGCAACGTCGCGGTGTTCGGCACGGTGGCGCCGCTGCTGGGTGGCGCCGGCGGGCGCTGGCACCGGTTGCGTGCCGTGCTGACCCCGCTGCTGTGGCTGTTCGCCGGCATGGCCGTGGTGTCCGCGGCCTACGGGGTGGTCGTCGGGCTGGTGGGCACCGGCATGCCGCAGTTCGACACCGCGCCGAGTACGCCGGGGGAGCTCTCGCCGCGCAGCATCCAGTCGATGGTGGTCTTCGGCGCCGTCGGGCTGGCCATGACCTACCTGGGGCTGGCCACGCTCGGGCTGGTGCGCGACCCGTTCGCGCGGATCTCGGCGCGCCTTCCCCACGCCCGCCTGGTGTTCTTCGGCGCGCTGGTCGGCGCGTTCCTCATCGGCCGGCCGTTCCCCTTGTTCCGCAAGCTGTTCCGGGACGCCGCGGAGGCGCACGACCCGCTCTACGGCGCGGCCGCCTTCGTGCTGCAGTCGGTCGGCAACCTCGCGGTCCTGGCCGTGTTGCTGTTCCTCACGACGTGGCTCGCCGGCGGCCGGCTGCGCGGCTGGTTCGCGGCGAACCCCGCGCGGCTGACCGTGGTCGGCGCGTCGGCGCTGCTGGTCGCCGGCGTGTTCACGTTCCTCTACTGGGACGTCCGGCTGCTCGCCGTGCGCGAGATCATCCCCTGGTACCCGGTCGCGCCCTGGGTGTGACCGGGACGGTTTCCATGGCTGCCATGAAAGAAGCTCCGCCCGCTGGCGCCGGGCGGAGCTTCTCCGTATCTCGGGATGGTCAGGCCCCCGGCAGGGCGGCCTGGTCAGCCCTGCCGGAAGCCCATGCCTGGGCGGTCCACATCGGTTGGTCCAGCTGGGCCAGCAGCGCCGGCGGATCGAAGATGCGCCGCGGCCGCAGCCACAGGTCGACGTTGTGCGGGCGCCGGCCGGCCGTGCGCGGCCCGACCTCCAGCGGACCGAACGCGGCCACGTACGTCTGGTCCGGGTCGGGCACCGCATCGCCGAGCTCGGCCGAGTGGGCGAGCAGGTACCAGGTGCCGTCCGGCACGTCGGCCAGCATGAACGGGCCCGGACCCATGCGCGTCGCGTGGCGGACCGGCGTGCCATGCGCGATGCGGTCGGGGAACAGGCCCACCACGACCGGGCCCGGCTCGCTGGCCCGCGGCTGCCAGACCTGACCGTGCACAGAGGACGGACCGGCGACCGGCGGGGCGTCGGGCACGGCCGCGAGCGGCGTCACGTAACCACGCTGCTGGCGGTACTCGGTCGGGGAGACGCCGACGCTGCCGCGGAACCGCGAGCTGAACGTGCCGATGCTGTTGTATCCCACCAGGTGGCTGATGTCGGCGACCGTCATCGAGGTGGTGAGCAGCAGCCTCTTGGCCTCCTGCAGCCGCAGCGCTGACAGGAACCGGCCGGGGGAGATGCCCGTGACCCGTTGGAAGATCCGGGAGAAGTGGAACTTGCTGAACATCGCCGTACGGGCCATGTCGTCGATGGTGATCTGCTCACCCAGGTTCTCGTGCATGGCGCGAATGACGCGCTCGACGGACTTTTCGATGATTTCGTCCATGACGTGGCACCGCTCAGGAGAAGGGCTCGAATAAATCGGCTGATTTGACGGTAGGATTGCCGAAAATCGCTGGCAACCGGTCTGCAGGTTGAGTCGATGTCACCACTACCGCTGGCTCAACGGTGGTCAAGGATCGCTCAAGGCGACGGTCAACCGGCAGGTCAGAACGCTGGCTGCGGTCCGGCGGAGGTGGGCACGCGAGAAGATGCCCCGATCTCGGAAATCGTCGAGAATTAGCCCGACCGTAGTCGTCGAGGCGTCTTCAGAAATGCGGGGAGGAAACGTGGGTGCCCGGCCACCCGAGAAGGAACGGCTAGGTCTTGCAATTATCTGGGAGGTTCTACATGTCGTCGCTCGAGGTTCCAGGGTTGGACGTGGCGGGGCGGGTTCGTGCCCGGGACATCCAGATGGCGGGTGTCGCCGACCTGCGCCGCCGGGTGGTGATGATCTCCGGCGCGATCGACGCGGTCGACTACGACGTGTCCGTCTCGATCAGCCTCCCCGAGCCCGGTCGCTGGCAGATCATCAAGTCGGAGACCAACCTCACCGACCAGACGTGGGTCGCCATGCAGGTCACCACCGACGAGGACACGCACTTCGTCGAGGGCGGCGACGCGATGGTGATGTCCCGCCAGTTCTCGAAGACCTTCCTCACCCCGGACATGCGCCGGCTGACGTTCTTCGACGGCGAGGTGCGCCCGGGCGAGGCCGTGCTCAAGGTGTTCGAGATCGAGACCGAGGGGCGCCGGCCGGCCTACGCGCACGCCCGGTACAGCCCGGTCTCCTCGGACAGCGCGGAGCGCTCCGAGGAGATCCTCCAGGCGTTGGTCACCGACGGCATGCCGCAGCGCCCGGCCATCGAGGTGATCGTGCCTGTCACGGTCCTCGGGTGACCAGGTTCCTGCCCGATCCCGACCTGCTGGACTCGCCCCGGCACCGGGCATGGCCGCGCCACCCCGAACGGCCGCTGCCGGACCGGGCGGGCGTGCCGCCGGAGGCGGCCGACGTGGTGATCGTCGGCGCCGGCCCGGCCGGGCTCGCGGTGGCGGCCGCGCTGTGGCACTTGGGCGTGCACGACGTCGTCGTCGTCGATCGCGACGGCCGCCCGGCGGGCCGGTTCCTCGACCGGGTCGACCGGCTCGACCAGCGGGTGCTGCGCTCGCCCTACGAGCACCACCCGGGAGTCGAGGGCTACCGCGACTGCGAGCTGCGCGACTTCGCCCGCGTGCACTGGGCGCGGCTGACCCCGGTGGAGCGCCGGGAGATCCGGATGTCGCAGGCCGGGCACCGCTCGGTGGTGCCGGTCGACGTGTTCGAGGCGTACTGCCGGCACACCGCGGACCTGCACCGGGTGCCGGAACGCCTGTGGCGCGGCGAGGTCCGGTCGCTGGCGGTCGGCGAGGAGCGGGTCAGCGTGCGCGGCAGTGCCTTCCAGACCACCTTCGAGACGGCCGCGCGGTTCGTCGTGCTGTGCCCGGGCGAGGAGCGCCGCGCCACGCCCGCCTCGTGGTGGGACGGCGACCGGCCGGCTCGCGTGTCCTATTGGGACGAACCCGGGCCCGGCGCGGTCGCGCGGGAGGTCGTGGTCGGTGCCGGCCTGACCGGTGCGCACCTGGTTCGCAACGCGCTGGCCCGCGGGAGCCGGGTGGACTGGGTGCTGCGCGAGGAGTCCGAGCGGTACCAGTGCTCGGACGTCAACGCGTCGTTCTTCCGGGCCGAGGGCCGGGCCCGCTTCGACAGCCGGCGTGGACAGGTGCCGTGGGCACGGCGACTCGCGCTGATGGGCCGGGAGCGGCGGGCGTCGGTGATGTTCGAGTTCCGCCCGCTGCTGACCGAGGCCGAGGCGGACGGCCGGCTGACCGTGCACCGCGGCGTGCCCGTGTCCGCGGTGCACGGCGCGACCGTGGTGCTGGCCGGCGGCCGGCGGGTGGGCGGTGACCAGGTGCGGCTCGCGCTCGGGACCGTGCCGTCGATCGGCACCGGGCTGCTGCCGGACTCGGTGGTCGGCGCGCGGGACGGCTGGCCGGACCTCGACGAGCGCACGCTCGCCTACCGGCACGCGCCGCGGGTGTTCGCCGCCGGCGCGGCGACGTGCATGGTGCTCGGCCCCGCCGGGCGCAACATCGACGGCCACCGGGTGGCCACGGCCCGCATCGCGGCGAGCGTGGCGGCCGGCCTGCGCGACCGGGCGGTGGTCCATGTCTGACGGGTACGACACGGTGTTCTCCCTCCCCTTCGTGGACTCCGACACCGACTCCGACCCCGACACCGAGCTCGGGGTGCTGCTGATGGGCCTCGGTCCCGAGCGGCTGCTCGCGGGCCTGGGCGTGGCCGCCTCTGGTACCGGCGACCCGGCGACGGTGACGTTGCTCGTCGACCAGCTGCGCCACGAGGCCCGTCCGGACCTGACGATGGCGGCGGCGATCACCGCGGGCGCCGGCCGCTGGCGGTCCGCCCGGTCCCGGCTCGCCGCCGCGGATCCCGGGGTCGCGGTGCGGTCGGCCGCCCTACGCCGACTGTGGTCCTCGGCGCTGACCGCGGTGACCGGCGCGGGCCTGGCGGTCGGTCACGCCGAGCGCGTGTATCTCGCGGCGTGCTGGCTGCGCCGCACCGAAATCGACCGAGCGGTGATCGACCGAGCAACGGAGGACGAGGCGTGCCACACCTGAGCTCACTGCCCGACGACGCCGTGCTGATGGACGTGTTCCGGGCGTACCCGGAGACGTCCCGGCCGCTGCTGGACTACCACGAGGTCGTGATGCGCGGGCCGTCGCCGTTCACCGCGGGGGAGCGCGAGCTGATCGCGGCGTACGTGTCGGGTCTCAACGCGTGCGACTACTGCCACGGCGTGCACACGGCGACCGCGCAGGCGTGCGGCATCGAGGCCGGCGTCGTGCCCGCGGCCGTCGCCGACCTCGACGCGGCCCCGGTCGGCGAGCGCATGCGTCCGGTGCTGCGCTACGCCGGCAAGCTCACGCTGTCGCCGTCGTCGGTCACCCGCGCGGACGCCGACGAGGTGCTCGCCGCCGGCTGGCCCGAGCGGACCCTGCACGACACGATCATGGTGTGCGCGCTGTTCAACTTCATGAACCGCATGGTCTTCGGGCACGGCATCCACGCGGACGCCGACTACTTCGAGACGTCGGGCCGGCGCCTCGAGGAGCTCGGCTACGCGGGGCTCGGCCGCCTGGTCGATTCATCGTGAGCGACTTGCGGGCGGGGTGGCACCGGAGCAATCTCGGTCCATGACGCCCCGGCCCATGAACCCCGCGCTGCGCCTGACCGTCTTCGTCGGCGAGTTCGACCGATGGCACCACAAACCGCTGTACTCGGAGATCGTGCACCGGGCCCACGCGGCGGGGCTCGCGGGCGCGACCGTGCTGCGGGGCCTGGAGGGCTACGGCGCGTCGAACCACATCCACACCACGCGGATCCTCTCGCTGTCCGAGGATCTCCCGATCGTCATCGTCATCGTCGACGAGGAGGAGAAGATCCGGTCCTTCGTCCCGGTCCTGGACGAGCTGATCACCGAGGGCATGGTCATCCTCGATCCGGTCGAGGTGATCCGCTACGTCGGGCGCACCCGGGCTGGTCGGCACGGCTGACCGCCACGGCCGATCAAGCTGCGCATTTTGCGAGAACGAATCGCGGCGCCGCACGGCTACCGTGAGGTCGAACATTCGGCGAGCCCAGGGAGACCGATGGCCGGCAGGCTGATCCGCACCGCGTCGCGATCCACGGTGCGCCACGTCCGGCACGTCACGCCGGTGCGGTCGCGGCACGGCGCGGACGAGGCCGTCGCCGAGTGGGCCCGTCCACTCAGGAGCGTCCGGTGGGCCGGCCTCGACGCGGCGCGGTGGGCCGGCGGGCACTATTCAAAACACTCCGAATCAGCAGCTCCCGGGCACGCTGCGGGGCCTGTTTCGAATAGTGCTCGGCTCTGGCTGTTCGAGCAGGGCACGGCGGCTCGTGCCGCCTGACCCGTCAGCCGTTGACCGCGAAGTTGAGGTCGTCCATCACCGCGTGACCGGTGAGGATGGCACGCTGCAGGCCGCGGACCCGGGGCGAGGGCTCCACCGCGAGCTGTTCCATCATGTCGGTCCGCAACCGCCGGTAGGCCTCGAGCGCCTGGCTCTGCCGCCCGGACCGGTACAGCGCCACCATCTGCTGCGCGCAGAAGTTCTCGAGCAGCGGGTGGCGCGCGCACAACGTGGCGAGCTCCCCGAGCAGCTGGTGGTGCCGGCCGAGCTTGAGGTCGGCCTCGATGCGCAGGTGCAGGTCGCCCAGCCGGTTCTCCTCCAGCCGCATGGCCTCGATCGCCAGCAGCGGGCCGGTCGGCACGTCGGCGAGCGCCGGACCGCGCCACAGCCGCAGCGCGGCACCGAGCGTGCGCGACGCGGTCTCGTGGTCGCCCTCGTTCACCGCCGCTCGGCCCGCCGCCGACAGCTGCTCGTAGCGGACCGCGTCCACGTCGCCGGGCTCCACGTTGAGCAGGTAGCCACCGCGACGGGTGATCAGAATGTCCTTCGAGGTCACCTCGCCGTGGCCGGCGAGTGCGTTGTCGAGCTTTCTGCGTAACTTCAGGATGTAGGTGTGCAGGGTCGGTACGCCACTGCGCGGAGGTTGGCAGTCCCAGATCTCCTCGGTCAACGAGGACACCGTGACGACGTGGCCGGCGTTGAGTGCGAGCATCGCCAGCAACTGGCTGGGCTTGCTCGCGGTGGGAACTATCGAGACGCCGTCGACGGACACCTCCAAGGGGCCGAGTACCCTGATCTCTGTTCGCATGTCACTTCTCGATTCTCAATGCATTTGCTCGGATCTGCGTCATCGCACGACAATGCCCACCGCACCGGTCATCCGGTGGGTGGGCATAAGGTGGGCACACTTCGTCCAAAGAAAGCGTGACAGATTGCCCACGCGGCTGTCAACCGGAACGCGAGGAGTTCTTCCAGAAATTCTGGAGAATGCGTGAGAAGTGGGCGCGAGGGCTGGAAAAGAATAACGATGGAATGGCCGGAACCGTTCGTTCCGGCCGCCCTCAGGAATTGCGCCAGACATTACCTTCCCCCCATTGTGATTCGCTATCGGGCGGCTATCCGGTCCCCCGTTCGACCAGTAGCTCATATAGTTCGTCGAGGTCGTACTCGGCGCGTCCGGGGCGTCCGTAACGGGTGAGCCTGCCCCGGCTCGCCCATTTCCGGATGGTCGCCTCGGGCACGCCCGCCGCCAGCGCCGCGAGCTGCGTCGGCACCGCGCGTGCGGGCCGGGCCGGGCGCGTTCCGCTGGTCAGCCCGCTCGTCATTCCGCTCCCTCGGTGGTGGTCTTGCGGGGCCCGCCCCACAGCAGCAGCCACTGGTCGGGCGTCCACACGTGCCCGGCCTCGCAGCTGACCTGGTAGGGCGGCTCACCCTCGGCGTGGCCCTCGGCTCGCACGATCCGGTCACAGTCCGGGCGGGCGCATCGGCCGAGCTCCAGCGAGTGGCCGGCGCTGGGTCGTAACGCCTCGGTCGCCGACCGGGACAGCTCCGCGAGCTCGTCGACCAGGTCGGGGGCGGACGGCTGCTCGGTGAGCCAGTTGAGGTGGACCGCGAGGAACGTGGTGAGCCGGCGGATGCTGAGCTCGTCGGGCCCGGGCACGCCGCGCTCGTTGGACACCAGCGCACACCAGGAGGCGAGCACACCGAGGATGTCCGAGCGAATTGCGACGACGGTGTCGTTCAGCGCGATGCCGTGCGGCCGGTGGCCGCTGACCCGCTCGCGCATGTGGTGGCGCCGCAGGTCGAGCATGTAGGCGCACAGCTCGTACAGCCCCGGCAGCTCGACCAGGTCCTCCTCGACCTGGTCGCGGCAGTCGAAGCAGATCATCCGGCCGGGCGCGACCCGCGGCGGATCGAGTTCGCCGTCGTGCCGCAGGGTCGGGCACACCGGCTCGTGACGATGGATCCTGGGCGCCATCCTGGGCATGGCGGTCACTTCCCGTCCCTGGTCGAACGTGGCTGTGGGCCTCCGGTCACCGATCGCATGCGGTGTTCACGACCGCCAATCTGATCCCCGGCGCTACCCGGGCTCTATCGATCCGCTATCGGCCGTGGGCCAGGAAGGACGCCTTACGGACGTCGAGCGTCCGTAAGGCGTCCTTCCAGGCCCGTCAGGCCTGGCCGGCCGCCGGCGGCTCGGCGGTGACGGGGACGGCCGGCGTGGGCTCGGGTGGGCGCAGCATGACCGCGTGCGCGGCGCCCGCGAGGAGCATCACGCCGAGCAGCGCCGCGGCGACCCGGACACCCGCGGTGGCGAGCCGGCCCGGCGGGCGCGCCACCGCGAACCACGCGAGCGCCACCAGCGCCAGCACCACGCCCGTGTGCAGGCCGGTGGCCGTGACCGCCGGCGTGGCCTGCCCGAGCCAGGACCGGGCGAACTCCGTCAGCGCCAGGAGCGCCGCCGCGCCGAACACCCACGGCGCGAGCCGGCGCGCCCGCCCGACCGCGGGCGCGAACCGCTCGTCGGTCGACAGCAGCAGGTACAGCGGCACGGCGAGCCCCACGAGCAGCAGTGGCACCAGGCTCGCCGGAAGGTTCAGGCCACCCGAGAGCAGCAGCTCGACGACCGCGGCGCCGCCCGCGGTGGCGGTCACCGCGACCGCGGTCGGCCGTCCCGGCTCGGTGAGGAAACCCCGCAGCAGCGCGAAGCCCGCCACCACGGGAACAGCGGCGAGCAACGCGACGCGCAGCACCATCGGGCCGATGCTGACCCCGACGGAGAGCACGTGGTCGTGCCCTTGGGCGAGCAGCACGCCGGTCACCGGACTAGGCCGGCGCGGGCGCGCACGAGCAGCGCATCAGCTCGCGCTCGTGCGGGTGCGGCCGCAGGTGCAGAACCATGGCCACGACCATGGGGCCGAACACGACCGCGTTGTAGAACAGGTGCAGCTCGACCCGCGGGAACACCAGCTGGGCGATGCTCGCCGGCTGCGCCAGGCCCAGCAGGTACGCCCCGGTGATCGCCTGCACCAGCAGCAGGAAGTGCTCGAAGTGGTGCCACACCTGGATCCACATGGCCGCGTTCCACCAGGTCCGCGACCGGCCGCGGAACCCGTGCCGCAGCATCACGAAGGCCACCATCATGACGATCGCGAACCCGTAGTGCAGCCACTCCGACGTCACCAGCCACGGGAAGACCAGCCCGAGGAAGCCGCCGGCCTGCGGGCGCGGCCAGCCCAGCACGTAGATCTGCACGGCCTGGGCGATGTGCTCGGCCCAGTGCAGGACGACCACCGCGAGGAACACCAGCAGCGCCGCCTGGTGGTGGCGCGTGTTCAGCAGGCCCCCGGGGCCGGTCCAGCGACTCTCGCGCACACCCGCGGACGTCATGCTCACGCCACTCCTCGTCATCGGTTCGCCGTCATCAGTAGTGACCGGTCCATGACGGCTTTCCAGCTCGTTTCGTCCATTGCGACAGCGTCCTATCCGTTCGCGCGGGGATGACGGATAACGGTCTTTCACGCGGTAATGGAGAAGGTCGTCTACGGCACGGATCCAAGATCGATCCATGCCGTTCCATGATCCGGCGTAAGCGGATGCGGACGCATCTTCTGGTTTGCGGCCCTACCGAGGCTGGCCGAGAAGTGTGCGCGGGCGTCATCGTCCGGTCCGGACCGTCATCGTGTGAATGTTCAACGACGCGGATCCTCATACGCCGATCGCGCTATTCTGTCGGGAATCATTACCGAGGTGTGAGAGACTGTTTCGTCCATACTCGAACCAGCCTGACCACGCGGGGGGTTGGCTGGCTGGCTCGTCATGACCAGTTGGTAGGCGAACCTATTTGGGGGGATGACGTTGGGTTTGCGCCTGTTGGGACCACTGGAGTTCTCGGTCGAGGGAGTGGAGCTGGATCTGGGGGGATCCCGCCAGCGTGTCGTGCTGGCCATGCTCGCGCTGAACGCCAACCGCGTGACGACCGTCGAGCAGCTCATCGACGCCGTCTGGAGCACCTCCCCGCCGACCACTGCCCGTGCCCAGATCCAGATCTGCATCTCCGGACTGCGTAAGGTGCTCAGCGACTCATCCGTCGCCGCCGGCATCCGCACGCGGCCGCCGGGTTACCTGCTTGAGATTCCCGCCGACGAGCTCGACACAGCGCAGTTCGCCGGCCTCGTCGAGACGGCTCGTGCGCACGTCGACGCGGGCCGCAAGTCCGAGGCCGTCGCGACGCTGCGCAGCGCGCTCGCCCTCTGGCACGGCCCCGCGCTCGCCGGTGTGCGCAGCGACCTCGTCCGCCGGGGCGCGGCGTTGCTGGAGGACGCGCGGCTCGCGGCGGTCATGGAACGCATCCGGCTCGACCTCGAGCTCGGCCGGCACGAGGAGGTCGTCGGCGAGCTGAGCGCGCTGGTCGAGGAGCACCCGCTGCGCGAGCCGCTGCACGAGCAGCTCATGCTCGCCCTGTACCGGTCCGGCCGGCAGGCCGAGGCGCTGGACGTGTGCCGGCGGGTCCGCGTGACGCTCGTGGAGGAGCTCGGCATCGACCCCGGTCAGCGGCTGCAACAACTGGAGCGCGCGATCCTCAACCGGGACCCGGCACTCGACCTCACGACGATGAGTCCGGGACCCGTGCACACCAGGCCCACCAAGACCGACGAGCAGCTCGCCGTCGTGCCGCGCCGGCTACCGGCCAGCATCGGCGACTTCACCGGCCGCCGCGGGCAGCTCGTCGAGATCAAGCGCGCGCTGTCCGACGACGACCCGGAGACCGTCCGGTACGGCACCCGCATCGTCGCGATCTCCGGCAAGGGCGGCGTCGGCAAGTCGACACTCGCCGTCCGCGCCGCCCACGAGCTGCGCGATGTCTACCCGGACGGCCACCTCTACGGCGTGCTGGAGGCACCCAACGGCGTGGACCGCGCGGGCGCCGTGCTCGCCCGCTTCCTGCGCGCGCTCGGCGTCGACGGCGCGGCGATCCCGGAGGACCTCGAGGAACGCGGCGAGATGTACCGCAGCCGGCTCGCCGGCAAGCGGGTGCTCGTCGTGCTGGACGGGGCGACCAGCGAGGACCACGTGCTCCCGCTGCTGCCCGCCGGTCCGGGCTGCGCGGTGCTCGTGACGAGCCGGGCCCGGCTCAGCGGGCTGCCCGGCGCCCGATTCGTCGACGTGGACGTCTTCGACGTCGACCTCTCGCTGGAGATGCTCGGCAAGATCGTCGGCGAGGGTCGTGTGGCGGCCGAGAACCAGGCGGCCGTCGAGCTCGTGAAGTTCTGCGGCGGCCTGCCGCTCGCGATGCGGATCGCCGGCGCACGGCTGGCATCCCGGCCGCACTGGCGGCTCGACATCCTCGTGGCGCGATTACGCAACACCGCGCGGCGGCTCGACGAGCTGTCCTACCGCGGGCTGGAGCTACGGTCGAGCATCGGGCTGACCTACCGCGCCCTGCCGGCCCAGGCGAAGCGGCTGTTCCGCCTGTTCGCGCTGATCACGACGCCGGACTTTCCCGAGTGGACGGCCGCGGCGCTGCTGGACATCGATCCCTACGACGCCGCGGAGGTCGTGGAGAACCTGGTCGAGGCGCAGCTGCTGGACACAGTGCGATACCCGGGCGAGCGGCTGCGTTTCCGTTTTCACGACCTCATCCGGGTATACGCCAGCGAGCGGCTGGACGCCGACGAGTCCGGCGAGGAGCGTTCGGCGGCCATCAGGCGGTTGCTCGGCGCGTGGCTGGCGCGCGCGGAAGAGGCGCACCGCAGGGAGTACGGCGGCGACTTCACGCTCGTGCACGGGGTCGCTCCGCGCTGGCACCCGACCGGCGAGGACGTGACCATCGACAACCCGATGGAGTGGCTCGAGTCCGAGCGCCGCTCGCTGGTTTCCGCCGTACACCTCGCGGCCGAGGCCGAGCTCGACGAGATGGCCTGGGACCTCGCGCACACCTCGGTGACGCTGTTCGAGGTGAAGGGCTACTTCGACGACTGGCGCGACACCACCGAGTGCGCGCTGGACCTCGCCGAACGCAAGGGCAACCGGCGCGGGCTGGCCGTCATGCAGTACTCCCTGGGCACGATGCGCCTGCACCAGAAACGGCTCGACGAGGCGGAGGGATGCTTCGAGTCCGCGCTGGAGAACTTCCGCGCGGAGGGCGACGTGCACGGCAGCGCGCTCGTGCTGCGCAACGCCGCGACCGTGGACCGGCTGCGCAACCGCGCGGGCGCCGTGGTCGAGAAGTACAACAGTGCGCTGGAGGGAATGCGCGCGGTCGGCGACCAGGTCGGCGAGGCACACGTGCTGCAGAGCCTCGCGAAGGTGTGGATCGACGAGGGCGACGTGGACCGCGCGCGCGAGCTGCTGGACCAGGCGCTCGTGTGCTGCAAGCGGGTCAACTACATGCGGGGGGAGGCCCAGGTGCTCAACCGGTTCGCGGAGTTCTACCTCGACACGAACCAGGTGGAGCAGGCGCACCAGGCGCTGAACCGGGTGCTGCTGATCGTGCGGAACATCGGCGACCGCATCGGCGAGGCGTACGCGCTGTACCGGCTCGGTGTGGTCCGGCAGCGGACCGGCCGGCTGGACAACGCCGAGACGACCTTGCAGCATGCGCTTTCCCTGGCCCGGCGGGTCGGCGAGCGGCTGATCGAGGGGCAGGCACTTTACGCGCTCGGGGAGATCGCGCTGGCGACCGGGCTCGCGGAGGCCGGTGCCGAGTACGTCGACGACGCCCGCCGGCTGTTCGAGGAGTTCGGCTCGACCGTGTGGCACGCCAAGTCGCTGATCCTGCTGTCGGATGTCTTCCACGGCCGGGGTGACCTCGACCTCGCGCGCTCGCATGTCGACGATGCCATCGGCCTGCTGAGCGAGGTCGACTCGATGGAGGCCGCCCGGCTGCGGGTCCGGCTCCAGACGACGCGATCCGCGCTGCTCTCCTGCGGCGCGGCAGGTGAACAGCGCGGATAGTCGAGTGGGCCGGTCAGTGCCGGCCGGCGGTGTCCGCGGCGGCGCAGGGGACCGGGGTTTCCCAACCGCAGTCGGCGACGGAAATCGACGGGCTCACGGTCAGCATCATTCCGGTGATTCCGACAACCACGCTCGCGGCGGACAGGGCAACCTTGCGGATGATCGACATTTGGGGCCTCCGGCGGTGACTTTTTCCTGGTCTCGCAGGTGTTCTGCTCGAGAGCCAGTCAAGAACCGGTCGCAATTAGTTGACGTTCGCCGCGATTAAGAATCGCTATTGGTGGGTGATAGCAGGTCGATAGAAGACGCGAAGCGCGCCGGACGAGAGTGGCGCCACGCTGTTCCGCGCGCGCGAGTGGGAGACGGTTCCGATGTCCGAGAAGGTCCTTCGTCTGAACGAGGGCGAGGTATGGACCGCGCTCGAGGCGATCGACCCGGTCGGCGTGCTGGCCGAGGAGCTCATCGATCGAACGGTCGGCAACGAGACCCCACCGGCGGGCCGGTTGTCCGAGTGGACCGACGCCCGCGCCCTGACCAACGGCTCCGAGCTGATGGTGCTCGACCACCCCGGCACGGGCGTCCGATGTCTGCTGCCGGTGGCGAGCCTGCGGATGTTCCATGCCGCGGCGCTGGCCGCGCTCGCGGCCCGCGAGCTGCTCGTGCGTGGCGGCGTCACCGTCGCGATGCTCGGCGCGTCCCGCGCCACGCATCCGCAGCTGGCCGTGATCGCCCGGCACGTGCCGGACATCAGCCACGTCGCGGTACGCCTGGCCGCACCGACGCCGTCGACGGTGCCCGTCCGGTTGACCGAGCAGCTCGAGCTGAGCGGTATCCGCCTGTCGCTGGTGTCCACGGTCGCCGAGACCGTGTTCGGTGCCAACCTCGTGGTGACCGCCGACGACGGGTCGCCGCCGCAGGACATGTACGGGCTGCGGGCCGGCGAGCTGGCCCGCGGGACCGTCATCGTCAACACGACCGGGAGGGACCTGCCCGACGAGCTGGTCGACCAGGTGGACGAGCTGTACGTCGACGACCTGTCGCTGCTGGCCGCCAACGAGGAGCGCTACTTCGTGTCGGCGCACCGCGCGGCGACCGCGAACGGCTTCGGCGACCTGGGGCACCCCGGGCCGCGGATCGTCGCCGACCTCGGCCAGCTGCTCTCCGGCCGCCACCACGCCCGCGAGCACGTCGGCGACGTGGTGCTCGTCGAGCTGCTGGGCGCCCGCACGCCGAACGTGCGGCTGGCCACCCGCATCCAGCAGGCCGCGCAGCGCGCCGGCCTCGGGAGCCTCGTCGAGCTGTGACCGGTCCGCCCCTCCGGAATTAACCCTTGTGGTCGCGCCTTGGGCTGATGCCGTCCGGCCCGGTGCGTACTTGTGGCTGGGTTGCGTCCCGTTCCCCTTAGGTGCGGTTGGCAGGCACGCGGTGCGTGCAGCATTGCCGGACGACCTGAGTCGACGCAGGGACCAGTCACAAACCTTCCGAGGCCGCGAGCTGGATGCCGTTGTTGCCCGCCCACGTGGTGAGGTCGTCGCGCTGGATGGCGGCGGCGATCAGCTCGGGGAACTGGTCGGGCGTACACGCGAAGGTCGGGATGCCGAGCGCGGCGAGCGCCGCGGCATTGTCGTGGTCGTAGGAGGGCGCGCCGTCGTCGGACAGCGCGAGCAGGCACACCACCTGCATGTCGCTCGCCACCATGGCCTGCGCGCGGCGCAGCATCTCGTCGTTGTCGCCGCCCTCGTACAGGTCGCTGATCAGCACGAAGATCGTGTCCCGCGGGTTGTCGATCCTCGTCTGGCAGTACGCGAGCGCGGAGTTGATGTCGGTGCCGCCGCCGAGCTGCACGCCGAACAGCAGCTCCACCGGGTCGGTCACGTGGTCGGTGAGGTCGACGACCGCCGTGTCGAACGCGATGATCCGCGTGCGCAGCGACCGGACCGAGGCGAGCACCGCGCCGAACACACCCGCGTAGACGACCGACGACGCCATCGAGCCGCTCTGGTCCAGGCACAGCACGATCTCCCGGCTCACCTGCGGCAGCCGGCGGCCGTAGCCGACCAGGCGCTCGGGGATCACCGTGCGGTGCGCGGGCTGGTAGTGCTTGAGGTTGGCGAGGATCGTGCGGTGCCAGTCGATGTCCGCGGCACGCGGCCGGCTGGTGCGCGCGGCCCGGTGCAGCGCGCCGCTGACCGCGTTCCGGGTGGGCTGGGCGAGCCGGCGCTCCAGCTCGTCGACCACCTGCCGCACCACGGCCCGCGCGGTCTCCCGGGACCGCTCGGGGATCGCCTGGTTCAGGCTGAGCAGCGTGCCGACCAGGTGGACGTCGGGCTGGACGGACTCCAGCAGCTCGGGCTCGAGCAGGAGCCGGCGCAGGCCGAGCCGGTCCATCGCGTCACGCTGCATCACCTGCACCACCGAGGCGGGGAAGTAGCCACGGATGTCGCCGAGCCAGCGCGCCACCCGTGGCGAGGAGCCGCCGAGCCCGCCGCGTTTGCGCTCCTCGCCGTACAGGGCGTCGAGGGTCTTGTCGCGCTTGAGGTCGGCGCCGGACAGCTCCTCGCCGGTGCCGTCGGCGTCGTCGCCGCCGAGGATCAACCGCCACCGCCGCAGCTGTTCCGCCACTAGCCCGCCTCCCCGGAATTGAAACTTGTGGTCACCTCTGGGTTTGTGTGTTCGGTTCGGTACATACTTGTGGTTGGGTTGCGTCCCGTTCCCCTTGGGTGCGGTTGGCGAGCGCTCGGGTCTTGTTTCATCCCAGGATCTCCAGCAACTTCGGTAGCACGCGGGCCGCGCGGTCGTGGTCCAGGCCGTCCTCGCCGGTGGTGGCCGTGCCGGTCACGCCCCGATGCAGGCGGGCCACGTGGGTGCCGATGGCGCGGCGTTCGGCCGGGGCGAAGTCGGCGAACGTCCGGCGCAGCAAGGGAAGCAGGCGGTCGAACACCTCGCCGTCGACGCCGGTCGCCCAGCGGTCGACCACCGCGAGCAGCTCCGGCTCGTGGACCAGCAGCGCCGCCTCCCCGGACAGGAACCCGTCGAGCCACCCGGCGGCCTGGACCGCGTCGGCCGCCGGGGAGAGCCGCAGCGACAGCCGGCGGCCGGCCTCGGTCACGTCGACGAGGCCGGCGTCGAGCAGCAGCCGGGTGGCGCGGCCGGCGACCAGCCCGTGGACCCCGGGCTGCTCGGCCACCACCCCGAGCGCCCGCTGCCACTCGCGCCGCAGCTGCGCCTGGTCGAGCAGGGCGATGCCGCGCTGCACCCCGTCCACCAGCTCGCGCACGGTCGCCGCCGCGTCGTCGTCCAGCGCGGCGCACGCGGCCGGCAGCCCGACGGCAACCCGGGTGACCAGTCCGGCCAGCACCCGCTGCACCAGCTCGGTGTCCGCCCGCCGCACGTTGCCGTAGCGGCGGACGCGGGCCATCGGCTCGATCGCGGCCATCAGCCGGGTGGTGTCGTGCTGGCGTGCCGCTCGTTCGTCCAAAGCGGACAGCACGGTGGCGAGCGCGGCCGGCAGGTCGGCGACGAGCGTCGTCTCCACCAGCTCGGCCAGCACGCCGACGTCCGCGTCCGCCGCGCGCTGGGTGACCACCGCGGTCGCCGCCTGCTCGATCGTCGTGCCGTACCCGGAGGCCTCGATCAGCGCGACCTCCAGCTCCGGGCGCCACTCCAGCGTCCACGCCTCCCGGAACGTGCCGCGCGTACGGCCCACCTCGGCCGGCCGGCCCCACGGCACGTCCAGCAGCAGCAACCGGTGCAGCAGCTTGGACCGGCCCAGGTGCGACTCGGTCCGCAGGTCGAGGTCGAGCGTCTGCTCGGCCGCGCTTTGCCGCATCCGCAAGGACTTGCGGGTCGCCGCGAGGTCGCGGGCCAGCGGCACCATCGGGGTGTCGTCGGGGACCCGGCCGAGGATGTCGCCGACCAGCAGCTTGCGGGACACCAGCCGCATCGGCACCGGCGAGCCGCCGCCGAGCACCGCCTGCGCGGACTCCATCACCTCGGCGAGCCCGGGCAGGGGCCGCTCGCGCAACCCCGCGAGCGCGTGCGCGAGCCGGACCGCCTCGATCACCGCGGCCGAGGACACGTCGTGCTGCTCGCCGCGCAGCAGCCGGGCGACCCGCACCAGCCACCGGGTCACGACCTCGTCCGGTGCGGTGAACAGGTGGTGGTACCAGCCCGGCGAGTCGATGCCGGCGCCGTACCCGCTGGCCCGGGCGAGGCGGGTGGAGGTCCACGGCACCCAGGTTGCCGCGACCTTGGTGCCGCGCAGGCCCTTCAGCAGCGCGGTGTCGGACGTGGCCGTCGGGAACTCGTCGGGCACCAGTACCGGGGCGTGCCAGGCGCCGCACACCACCGCGATCGTGCCGGGCTCGCCGCGCCGGGCCGAGCGCATGACCCGGCGCATCGCGGCCTCCCGCCGCTGCGTCTCCACGTCGGTCTCGATGTCACCGTCCTGACCCTCGCGCAGGGTCCGCATGGCGTCGAGTACCGCGTCGAACACGTCGAGCCCGTGGTAGCGCAGCTCGATGGCGTCCTCCCACCAGCGCTCGGGGTCGACGTAGCCGGCGGCCTCGGCGAGCGCGGCAATCGGGTCGAACCGGTTCGCGTCGCGATCTTCCTTCAGCACCAAGGCGTTCGCCGCCGGCAGGTCGAGGAATCGCGCGGACCGGCCGTGCTCGACCGCCCAGCGCAGCGCCACCCACTCCGGCGAGAACACGGCCATCGGGTAGAACGCCGCCCTGGCCGGGTCGTCGACCGCGTAGCAGAGCCCGGCGACCGGCGGCCGCATGCCCTCGGCGGCGACCAGCGGGGCGACCTTGTCGAGCTCCGGCGGGCCCTCGATCAGCACCAGCGCGGGGTCCAGCTCGTCGAGCGCGGCGCGGACCGCACGGGCCGAGCCCGGCCCGTGATGCCGGATGCCGAGAATGTGCGTGCTCGCGGACATGGTTCGCTCGTCTCGCTCACACCAGTTCCCGGCACGCCCGATACAGGTCGTTCCACGGCTTTCGTTCCCGCACAACGGCTTCCAGGTACTCCTGCCACACCAAACGGTCGGCCACCGGGTCCTTCACGACCGCGCCGTGCAGCCCGGCGGCCACGTCCTCGGCGCGCACCACGCCGTCGCCGAAGTGTGCGGCCAGCGCGATCCCGTTCGTCATCACCGAGATCGCCTCCGCCGTGGACAGCGTCCCCGACGGCGACTTGATCTTCGTGCGGCCGTCGGCCGTGACGCCGTCGCGCAGCTCGCGGAACACCGTGACCACCCGGCGGATCTCGGCAACGCCCTGGCTGCCCGCCTCCAGCTCCGCCGGCAGCCGCAGCGCCTCGCCGAGCTGGCCGACCCGCAGCCGGACGATCTCCACCTCGGACTCGACGTCGTCGGGCAGCGGCAGCACCACGACGTTGAACCGGCGCTTGAGCGCGGCGGACAGGTCGTTCACGCCGCGGTCCCGGTTGTTGGCCGTGGCGATCACGTTGAACCCGGTGAGCGCCTGCACCTCGTCGTCCAGCTCGGGAATCGGCAGCGACTTCTCGCTGAGCACGGTGATCAGCGCGTCCTGCACGTCCGACGGGATGCGGGTCAGCTCCTCAATGCGGGCGATGCCACCGGTCTCCATGGCCCGCAGCACCGGGCTCGCCACGAGCGCCTTCCGCGAGGGGCCGTCGGCGAGCAGCCGCGCGTAGTTCCAGCCGTAGCGGATGGCCTCCTCGGCGGTGCCGGACGTGCCCTGGACGAGCTGGGTCGAGTCCCCGGAGACGGCCGCGGCCAGGTGCTCGGACAGCCATGTCTTGGCGGTGCCCGGGACGCCGAGCAGCAGCAGCGCGCGGTCGGTGGCAAGCGTGGCGATGGCGATCTCGACGAGTCGCCGGGAGCCGAGGTACTTCGGCGTGATCACGGTGCCGTCCTCGGTCTCGCCGCCCAGCACGTACGTGGCGACGGCCCAGGGGGAGAGGCGCCAGTTGGGCGGTCGTGGCCGGTCGTCGGCCTTGGCGAGGGCCGCGAGCTCGTCGGCGTGCTGCTGCTCGGCGTGCTGTCGCAGCACTTCCGCCTCCCCGGGATTAACCCCTGTGGTCACCTCGCGCTGGCGTCGTTCTGTTCGTGGCGTACTTGTGGCTGGGTTGCGTCCCGTTCCCCTTAGGTGCGGCTGGCTACCACGCGGTTCGCGCGGGTTCATGTGAACTCCTGCTGGATGGTCCGGCGGATGGTCAGGGCGTTGGCGAGGCCGCGTAGCGTGCGGCGGCGGGCGCGCTTGTCGGACGGCGTACGGGTGAGCCAGTCCTCGACGCCGGGCAGCGCCGCGGAATCGAGGTGCTCGACCAGACTGGCGAATGCCAGCGTCAGCACGCCCTCGCTCGTCGCGGTCTGCAGCAGTTGGGTGACGAGGATCGAGAAGTCGGCGGACCACGGGCCCGGGCACGCGGCGAGCAGGCCGGAGAACCGGGCGTCCACGAGGTCCTGGCGGGCCACGATCCCGGTCGCGGTGTCGGGATCTAACGCGGCGAGCACCTCCGGGGTCGGGTTGGCCTCGGCCAGCGCCCGCAGCCAGGTCCGGTTCCGCTGGCGCAGCGCGGCCATCGTCGCGCCGGTGACCAGCTCCGGCGCGGCGCCCGTCAGGTCCGGCCGCTCCGGCAGCGGGGCCGCGCCGACGATCTGGATCAGCCACGACGCCCGCGGGCCGTGGCCGGGCTCGCGGCGGTTGGCGATGCCGTCGCGGCGGGCGGCGGCGTCCGGCTTCGGCGGCAGCTCGACGGTTCCGTCCGGCGTGGTCAGCGCGCGCACGCGCTCGGCCATCCGTTGTGCGCGGCGGGAGCCCGGCAGCCGGTCGAGCAGCGCCGCGGCGGCGGCCCGGACGGTGACCGCCCGATCGTCCAGTGTGGACTCCAGGAAGGGTTCGTCCGCATCGGACAGTCCGGTGGCGAGCGCGTCGAGCAGCCCGGCGCGGTTGGCCGCGGACTCGCTGCGCCAGGTGGACGCCACGAGCTCGCGGCCACGGTCGGGGTCGGCGCGTCGCACGGCGGTCAGCAGCGTGAGCCGCTCGGTGCGGGTGGCGGTGGCGAACCGCTCGGCGGCCTCGCCGGGCTCGGCCGGCACGGCCCACGCCC
>NZ_JBOHGB010000071.1:0-34239 GCF_050699935.1 Actinophytocola sp. | reverse complement strand
GTGCTGGTCAAGCCATCGGCCGGCGGTGGCGGCAAGGGCATGCGCCGGGTCGAGCGCGCGGCGGACCTGCGCGGCGCGCTGGAGTCCGCCCGGCGCGAGGCGCTGGGCGCGTTCGGCGACGACACCCTGCTCGTCGAGCGGTTCGTGGCCAACCCGCGGCACATCGAGATCCAGGTGCTCGCCGACGCGCACGGCAACGTGATCCACCTCGGCGAGCGCGAGTGCAGCCTGCAACGCCGGCACCAGAAGATCGTCGAGGAGGCGCCCTCGCCGCTGCTGTCCCCCGCGGAGCGGGCGCGCATGGGGGAGGCCGCCGCCGACGTCGCGCGGTCGGTCGCCTACCAGGGCGCGGGCACCGTCGAGTTCATCGTGTCCACGGAGGCACCGGACGAGTTCTTCTTCATGGAGATGAACACCCGGCTGCAGGTCGAGCACCCGGTCACCGAGCTGGTCACCGGCATCGACCTGGTGGAGCAGCAGCTCCTGGTCGCCGCGGGCGAGAAGCTCGCCATCGGGCAGTCCGATGTGGACATCCGGGGGCACGCGGTGGAGGCCCGCGTCTACGCCGAGGACCCGGCGCGCGACTTCCTGCCGACCGGCGGCACGGTGCTCGCGCTCGCGGAGCCGCGCGGCCCGGGCGTGCGGGTGGACTCCGCGCTATACCCGGGAACCGTCGTCGGCTCGAGCTACGACCCCATGCTGGCCAAGGTCATCGCGTGGGGCCCGGACCGGGACGCGGCGCTGCGCCGGCTGTCCGCGAGCCTCGGCGAGACCGCGATACTCGGCCTGGGCACCAACGTCGCCTTCCTGCGCGCGCTGCTGGCCGACGACGACGTCGTGGCCGGCCGGCTGGACACCGGGCTCGTCGAGCGCAAGCTCGCCGGGCTCACCGGGGTGGACGTGCCGGACGTCGTGCTCGCCGCCGCCGCGCTCGACGAGCTGATCGGGCTGGTGCCGGCCGGTGAGGTCGTGGATCCCTGGGACGTGCCGAACGGCTGGCGGCTCGGCGGCGCGGCCGGCACGCCCTTCGAGCTGGCGTGCGGCGACCGGCAGGTGACCGTGCGCGTCACCGGCGACCCGTCCGGCGCGACGGTCAGCGTGGGCGACGCCGAGCCCGTCCCCGCCTCGGCCCGGCGCGGGGACGGCCGGCTCGTGGTGAGCTTCGGCGGCCGGGTCACCGCGTTCCGACGCGCCCTCGACGAGGCCACCGACACCCTGTGGCTCGCCGCGCACGGCAGCACCTGGGCGGTGGCGGAGCACTCGCTGCTGGAGAGCGAGTCCGCGTCCGCCGCCGCGGGCGGGCCGGTGACCAGCCCCATGCCGGGCACCGTGCTGGTCGTGCGCGCGGCCGTCGGCGACGCGGTCACGGCCGGCACGCCGCTGGTCGTCGTCGAGGCGATGAAGATGGAGCACACCGTCACCTCGCCGGTCGACGGGGTACTCACCGAGCTGAACGTACGGGCGGGCCAACAGGTCGCCCTGAACCAACCCCTTGCCGTGGTGACCCCACCTGAGGAGTAGCACATCATGATCGACTTCAGGCTCGGCCAGGAGCACGAGGCCCTCCGCAAGACCGTCGAGGAGTTCGCGCGCGAGGAGGTCGCCCCCGTCATCGGCGACTTCTACGAGCGCGAGGAGTTCCCCTACGACATCGTCGCGAAGATGGGCCGGATGGGGCTGTTCGGGCTGCCGTTCCCGGAGGAGCACGGCGGCATGGGCGGCGACTTCACCGCGCTGTGCGTCGCGCTCGAGGAGTTGGCCCGGGTCGACTCGTCGGTGGCGATCACGCTGGAGGCCGGTGTCTCGCTCGGCGCCATGCCGGTGTACCGCTTCGGCAGCGACGAGCAGAAGGCGCGGTGGCTGCCCAGGCTGTGCACGGGCGAGATGCTCGGCGCCTTCGGCCTCACCGAGCCCGGTGGCGGTTCCGACGCCGGCGCCACCGCGACAAGCGCGCGGCTCGAGAACGGCGAGTGGGTGATCAACGGCTCGAAGGCGTTCATCACCAACTCCGGCACCGACATCACGGGCCTGGTCACGGTCACCGCGGTGACCGGTGTCGACGACACGACAGCTGACGGTCGCAAGGAGATCTCCACGATCCTCGTGCCGTCGGGCACGCCGGGGTTCACGGTGTCCAGGAAGTACTCGAAGGTCGGCTGGAACGCCTCGGACACCCGCGAGCTGTCCTTTGCCGACTGCCGGGTGCCGGAGGAGAACCTGCTCGGCACCCGCGGCCGCGGGTACGCCCAGTTCCTGTCCATCCTGGACGAGGGCCGCATCGCGATCGCCGCCGTGTCGGTCGGGCTCGCGCAGGGCTGCGTCGACGAGTGCGTGCGCTACGCCGGCGAGCGGGAGGCGTTCGGCCGGGCGATCGGGCAATACCAGGCGATCCAGTTCAAGATCGCGGACATGGTGGCGCGGGCGCACACCGCGCGGCTGGCCTACTACGCGGCACTGGCGAAGATGGAGCGTGCCGAGCCGTTCAAGCTGGAGGCCTCGATCGCCAAGCTGGTCGCGTCCAACGCGGCGATGGACAACGCCCGCGACGCCACGCAGATCTTCGGCGGGTACGGCTTCATGAACGAGTTCCCGGTCGGCCGCTTCTACCGCGACGCCAAGATCCTGGAGATCGGCGAGGGCACGAGCGAGGTGCAGCGCATGCTCATCGCGCGCGAGCTAGGACTGCGCTGAGCGCGTCCGGTCGTCCACAGTCAGGACCAGGGCCAGCGATTCACCGGCGAATACGAACGTACACAATGCCGCGAGCACCGGGCGCCCGCTCGTGAAAGGCCTCGACGCCACCGCCCGGTTCAAAGAGGGCCCCGGCGGTGGCGGCCGCCGAGGCCAGTCGCAAACACCGTTCCGAGGAGGGGTTTGCGTTGGCAATGCTAAACCACGTCTGGCCCGGAGACCAACACCCGAAAGTCGGAGCCGATCCGAAAGTCACCGACTTCGGCGCTGTCCGGCCAACGGTTGCCGGCCGTACGATGGCTGTCACTCTCGCGGCGCGTCGGAGGCTGTCATGCGGTTGTCCCGCCGGTTTGCCCTGCTCATCGCCGTTGTGGCGGCATTGGTGACGGTCGTCGCGGCGACGCCGGCCACGGCCGAGCCGCACGCCGCCGACCGGCCGGAGCCGCCGCCGTGGCTGCGCGTCGAGGACGGTGTCAGCCAGCCGCAGTTCGACCTCGCGAACGCGATCGAGGAGACGCTGTTCGTCCGGACCTCGGTGGACAGTGACCGCGACGGCAGGCTCGACCGGGTGCGGTTGCGGCTGTCGCGTCCCGGGGAGACGGAGTCGCGGGACATCAAGGTGCCGGTCGTCTTCGAGCACAGCCCGTACCGGTACAACGGCGGCGACGCGGAGAACCACAACGTGGACTTCGACGTGCTGCCGCAGGAGGGCATCCGGCCACGCGCGCAGGGCCAGGGGTCCACCCGGGACGCGTTCTCCGCCCGGCCCGCGCCGGACCTGCCGGGGTCGCTGGACGACTACTGGGTGCCGCGCGGGTACGCCGTCGTGCTCGGCGAGAGCATCGGCACCGGCTTCTCCGACGGTTGCCCGACGGTCGGCGACATGAACGAGACACTTGGTACGAAAGCCGTCATCGACTGGCTGAACGGACGCGCGCCGGCCTGGAACGAGGCCGGCGAACCGGTGACCGCGGACTGGACCACCGGTGACGTCGGGATGACCGGTGTGTCCTACAACGGCACGCTGCCCAACCAGGTGGCGACGACCGGGGTCGAGGGCCTGCGCACGATCGTGCCGGTGTCGGCCATCTCCAGCTGGTACGACTACTACCGCGCCAACGGGCTGGTCCGCGCGCCGCACTCGAGCCGGTCCGGAGTGGGCGAGAACGCCTTCCAGGGCGAGGATCTCGACGTGCTGGCGTTCCTCATCGAGGGCCCGCGCCTGGAGCACTGCCGGGCGGTCACGGACGCGCTGCTGCGGTACGCCGACCGGACCACCGGCGACGACAACCGCCACTGGCGGGCGCGGGACTACCTGCACCGGGCGCGCGGCGTCGAGGCGAGCGTCTTCGTGGTGCACGGTCTCGAGGACTACAACGTCATGGGGACGGCGTACGCCTCGTGGTGGTCGCGGCTCGAACGGTACGACGTGCCGCGCAAGATCTGGCTG
This sequence comes from Actinophytocola sp., assembly GCF_050699935.1. NCBI lineage: Bacteria > Bacillati > Actinomycetota > Actinomycetes > Pseudonocardiales > Pseudonocardiaceae > Actinophytocola > Actinophytocola sp. Next base: position 30,098 of record NZ_JBOHGB010000071.1, on the reverse strand, counting down.
CACAAGGACGGCCACGGCGGCCCGCGCGGGACGACCGACTACCAGCGCACGCTCAACCGGTGGATGGACCACTGGCTGTTCGGTGTGGACAACGGCATCATGTCCGAGCCGATGGCCGACGTGCAGCGTCCGGACGGAACGTACGAGAAGTACGCCGACTGGCCGGTTCCGGGCTCGCGCGACGCCACGCTGCATCTCGGCGCGACCGACGCGGCCGAGCCGGGAACCCTGTCGGACCGGCCACGGCCGGGCCCGCGTCAGTCCTTTGTGGATCGTGGCCGGGAGCTCGACACCGACGTGGACCTGCTGCCCGGCCCGGACACGGCTCACCCGAACCGGCTCGGGTACGTGTCGGAGCCGCTGGCGTCGAGCGCGCACCTGAGCGGCACGCCGTCGGTGTCGCTGCGCGCGTCGGTGGACAACCGCTACGCCGCCAACCTGACCGCCGTGGTGGTCGACTACGCCCCGGACGGCACGGCGACGATGGTGACTCGCGGGTGGACCGACGTGCAGAACCGCGAGTCCCGCTCCCACAGCACGCCGATCCGGCAGGGCCGCGAGTACACGTTCACCTGGCCCCTGGAGCCGGACGACTACGTGTTCGCGGCCGGGCACCGGATCGGGCTGGTGGTCGTGTCCACGGACATGCACTACACGCTGCGGCCGCTGCCGGGCACCCGGCTCACCGTCAACCCGGCTCGCAGCTCCGTCTCGCTGCCCATCGTGGGCGGGGCGCCGGCCCTGCGGTAGCGCCGGGTTTGCTACGGAAGGCTGTACCGGGGACCGATACCCGTCAGTAGGCTCCTGCTCACTCGACAGCCGAGATGAGGAGTGCGGATGTCCCTGCGCCGGCGGATCCTGCTGTTCCTGTCCATCGCCGGACTGCTCGCCATGGTCGTCGCCGTGCCGGCGGGAGCCGCACAGGAGCGGCGGACACCGGCCGACTGCGCCGCGGCACTCGACTGCACGGCCGCGGACATCGACCTCATGACCATGGCCGAGCGGCTGGAGTTCGTGCGGGCCATGCAGAGCGGCCCCGGGGCCGAGCTCGGCGTTGCGGACCGGTGGCGCAACATCGAGGGCGTCATCACCTTCTTCCGTGACAACCAGCTCGGCGCCCCGGGCACCTGGGCGTCCTACGTGGACGCCGGCATCGTGGAGGGCATCGAGCGCGGGCTCGCGCTCGCGCGCGGCCAGGGTGGCGGCGACTTCGGCAACCCGGGCTCGGCGAAGTGGGCCACCTACATCACCGGCGACTGGGCCACCCGGGCCGAGCACGACCGGGCCTGGAGCGAGGCCGAGCAGGCCTCCACCGAGCACGGCGTCGCACTGGCCGAAAGCCACGGGCAGTACGCGACCGATGTCGAGGAGCGCTTCTACCAGTTCTCCGAGACCTATCGCTGGGCGCTGCGCAACCGGCCCGTCGCGCTCGACCTGCTCGCGGTGTTCGGGCCGCTGATCCATCCCGAGCTGGCCAAGGCACGCGTCCCGTTCTACGACTGGTTCACCGACGTCCGCGAGTCGGCGCCGTCCTACAAGGGCTGCGAGATGGCCTACGGCTTCGCCCAGCTGCATCCCATCGAGGGCGTCGTCGGCGCGGCCGGGCTGTTCCTCGCCTACGTGACCGAGCTGTTCGCGGAATACCGGGCCGACCAGTCGGTCCATTAGCGCTGCGAACTTTGCCGCGGAAACGGGGTTAGCATCGTGGGGTGAGCTACTCACCTGCACGGATCGCCCATGACCAGGCCGTGGACGCGCTTCGGGCACAGCTCGTCACGCAGTCGGACGGATCACCCATCCGGCTCGCCAAGCCCACCTCGAACCTCTTCCGCTTCCGCGAGCCGCCCCCCGCGAACGCCCTGGACGTCAGCGCCTTCGCGGGCGTCGTCGACATCGACGTCGACGGCCGCACCGCCGACGTCGGCGGCATGACCACCTACGAGGACCTCGCCGACGCCACCCTCGCCCGCGGCCTGATGCCGTACGTCGTGCCGCAGCTCAAGACCATCACGCTCGGTGGCGCGGTCGCCGGGCTCGGCATCGAGTCCAGCTCCTTTCGCAACGGCATGCCGCACGAGTCGGTGCTGGAGATGGAGATCCTGACCCCGGACGGCGACGTCGTGCTCGCCCGCCCGGACAACGAGCACCGCGACCTGTTCCGCGGGTTCCCCAACTCCTACGGCACCCTCGGCTACGCGCTGCGCCTGCGCATCGAGCTCCAGCCGGTCAAGCCGTACGTCGAGCTCCGGCACGTCCGCTACTCCGACGCCGCCACCTGCGCGAAGGCCATCGAGGAGGCCAGCGCCGACGGCGCCGACTTCGTGGACGGCACGGTGTTCTCCGGCGAGGAGCTGTATCTGACGCTGGGCACGTTCGCCGACCACGCGCCCGCCGTGTCGGACTACACGGGACAGCGGATCTACTACCGCTCGATCCGGGAGCGGGCGACCGACCACCTCACGGTGCGCGACTACCTGTGGCGCTGGGACACCGACTGGTTCTGGTGCTCGAAGGCGCTCGGCGCGCAGCACCCGGTCGTGCGCCGGCTGTGGCCCCGGCGCTACCTGCGGTCGGACGTGTACCGCCGGATCGTGGCGTTCGACCGTCGGCACGGGTTGTCCGCCCGGGTGGCGAAGCTCCTGAACCAGCCGGCCCGGGAGGCGGTCATCCAGGACATCGAGGTCCCGGTGGCACGGCTGGCCGAGTTCCTGGAGTTCTTCGACGCCGAGATCGGCATCCGGCCGGTCTGGCTCTGCCCGGTCCGGCTGCGCGACTCGGCCGGCTGGCCGCTGTACCCGATGGAGCCCGGCCGGCTGTTCGTGAACGTCGGCTTCTGGGCGACCGTCCCGCTGCGACCGGGTCAGGTGGACGGTACGCACAATCGCCTGATCGAGAGCAAGGTCACCGGATTGGGTGGGCATAAGTCGCTGTACTCGGATTCGTACTTCGCCGAGGATGAGTTTTGGCAGCGCTATGACGGGGAGACCTACAGGCGGCTGAAGAAGACCTACGACCCGAAGGGGCGGTTCCCAGACCTGTACGCGAAGTGCGTCGGGAACCAGTGAGGGACGGGAAGGAGCGAACGATGCGGCTGGCCGAGATCTTCGAGCGCGTGATCGGGCGCGACGCTCCGCTCGAGTTTCACGCCTTTGACGGCAGCACGGCCGGTGATCCGGACGCGCCGGCGCGGGTGGTGGTGCGGTCGCCGATCGCGCTGTCCCACCTCGCCTCCGCGCCCGGCGAGCTCGGCCTCGCGCGGGCGTACGTGAGCGGCACGCTCGACATCCAGGGCGACATGTACACGGCGCTGGCGAGCATGTCGGCCGCCACGCTGGAGGGCATCCCACCGAGTGTGGGCGCGGAGCTCATGGTGAAGCTGGGCGCGTACCGGCTGTGGTGGCCGACGCGGCGGCCGGACGCGGAGTCGCGGCTGCACGGCCGCAAGCACTCCAAGCGGCGCGACCAGGCGGCGATCACGCACCACTACGACGTGTCGAACCGGTTCTACGAGTGGGTCCTCGGCCCGTCGATGGCCTACACCTGCGCGGTCTACCCGGACGCCGACTCCTCGCTGGAGGAGGCACAGTGGACCAAGCACGACCTCGTTGCGCGCAAGCTCGGCCTGGCGCCGGGCATGCGGCTGCTCGACGTCGGCTGTGGCTGGGGCGGCATGGTGGTGCACGCGGCGAAGCACTACGGCGTCCGGGCACTCGGCGTGACGCTGTCGCGCAAGCAGGCCGAGTGGGGTCAGAAGGAGATCGCGGAGGCGGGCCTGACCGAGCTCGCCGAGATTCGCCACCAGGACTACCGCGACGTGGCCGAGTCCGGCTTCGACGCGGTCAGCTCGATCGGCCTTACCGAGCACGTCGGCAAGGCGCACCTGGGCGAGTACTTCCGCTCGCTGCACGCAAGGCTGCGCCCGGGCGGGCGGCTGCTCAACCACTGCATCACCAGGCCGGACAACGCGCAGCCGGCGAAGGTGGGCGGCTTCCTCAACCGGTACGTCTTCCCCGACGGCGAGTTGGAGAGCCCCGGCCACCTCATGTCGCAGATGCACGACGCCGGCTTCGAGGTGCGGCACGCGGAGAACCTCCGTGAGCACTACGCGAAGACGCTGGAGCGCTGGTGCGCCAACCTCGACGAGCGCTGGGACGAGGCCGTCCGCGAGGTGGGCATGAGCCGGGCACGGGTGTGGCGCCTCTACCTGGCCGGCTCGCGGCTGGGCTTCGACCGCAACACCGTGCAACTGCACCAGATGCTCGGCGTCCGGCTCGACGGCACCCAAGCCCACATGCCCCTACGCCCCACCTGGTAACCCCGCGAGTCCGACGCTGCGGACCCGCGAGTCCGACGTTCCGGACCCGCGAGTCCGACGTTCCGGACCCGCGAGTCCGACGCTGCGGACTCGCGAGTCAGGGCTTGCGGGCCACGCCGGCGACGATGACGGCCGACTCGGGGTGGTCGCCGACGTCCTCGGGGGACTCCGGGCGCCACTGCGGCGTCCACACCAGGCCCGGCTCGATCAGCTCCAGGCCGGTGAAGAACCGCTCGACGTCCTCGAACCGCCGCCCGACGCCGCGCGTCGGGCTCTGCTCGTAGAGCTTGCCGACCTGGTCCGCCCGTTCCCGCGCGATCTCGATGCCGTGCGAGAGCACCAGGTAGCTGCCCGACGCCATCGCCGAGACGTACCGGGCGACGGCCTCGAACGGCCCGGCCTCGTCGGGGACGAAGTGCAGCATGGACACGAGCAGCAGGGCCATCGGCTCGTCGAAGTCGAGCAGGCGGCGGGCCAGGTCGGAGTTCAGGATCGAGTCCGGGTCGACCAGGTCGGCGCGGATCGCCGCGGCCCGGTCGTTGTCGCGCAGCATCAGCTCGCTGTGCTTCACCGCGACCGGCTCCGTGTCCACGTACAGCACGCGGCACGACGGGTCCATCCGCTGGGCGATCTCGTGCACGTTGCCCGCGGTCGGGATGCCGGAGCCGACGTCGAGGAACTGCCGGATGCCGGCCCCGACGCAGAACCGCACCGCCCGCCGCAGGAACGCGCGGTTCAACCGGGCCGCCGAGCGGGCCTCGGGCATCATCGTGAGCAGCTGCTCGGCGAACGCCCGGTCCTGCGCGAAGTTCGCCGCGCCGCCGAGCAGGTAGTCGTAGATCCGGGCGGCGTTCGGCCGCTCGAGGTCGATCGCGTCCGGTGCCCAGCTTGGCCGCTCGGTTGATGCCATGCCGGCATCGTAGACCGGCGGTTCGCGGTTGAAGCGGCGTTCGGCTCGGCGCAGGATGTGGCTCATGACTTGGGTCGCGGACGCCGCGGAGAACGTGCGGGACAGGGTGCTGCGCGGCGGGGTGGCCGATCTGCGGCCGATGCCGCGCACGCTGATCGACAAGGGCCCGAACCGGTTCGTGTACCGGTTCAGCGCTTACCCAGGCGGCGACCCAGGCGGCGACCCGGTGCTGCTCGTGCCGCCTCTCGCCGCGCCCTCGCTGTGCTTCGACCTGCGGCGGGGGTGCAGCGTGGCCGAGCACCTGGTCGACCGTGGCCGCCGGCTCTACCTGGTCGACTACGGCACGGTCAGCTTCTCCGACCGCCGGCTCGGGCTGGAGCACTGGATCGACGAGGTGCTCCCGCGCACAGTGCGAGCGGTGAGCGCGGACGCGGGTGGCGCGCCGGTGCACGTCGTCGCGTGGTGTCTCGGCGGGATCCTGTCCCTGCTCACCCACGCCGACCGGCCGGACCTGCCGATCGCCTCGATCACGACCGTCGCGGCGCCCATCGACATGACCGCGATCCCGCTCATCGCTCCGATCAAGCCGCTCGCCGATCTCACCAACGGCTGGATCCTCACGCCGGTGTACCGGCTGCTCGGCGGCGCGCCGCGGGCGCTGGTGAAGCGGGCGTTCCAGCTCTCGGCGTTCGACAAGCTGGTCACCAAGCCCTACGCCATACTGTCCCATTTGGACGATCGGGACTACCTGGCGCAGCTCGAGGCCGTGGATCGCTTCACGGACAACATGATCGCCTATCCCGGGCGCACGTTCGGCCAGATGTACCACCGGTTCTTCCGCGCCAACGATCTCGCCGAGGGCGAGGTCGACTTCGGCGGCCGGCGGATCTCCCTGCGCGAGGTGAAGGCGCCGGTCCTCGTGATCGCCGGCACGGGTGACGGCATCGCACCGCAGCGCGCGGTCCGCAAGCTGGTCGACGTGCTGAACAACGCCGCCGAGGTACGCTTCGAGACCGCCCCCGGCGGCCACCTGGGCGTACTGGCCGGCCGCGGCGCCCGCACGACGACGTGGGCGTATGTCGACGACTTCCTCGACACCCACGCCGGGCTCAGCTAGCGCTCGTCGTCCTCGGCCGCCGCAGGATGAACGGGCCGGCCGGGGATCGCCGCTGGTCTCGCTCTCCGGTAACACGAGTTCGGACTTGCGATGCTCGAGTTCCGCACGCTTGCCGGCGTGGAATAGGCGCCGAGCTCCTCGATCCCCGCGCCGGAGACGGTCGTCTTGGTGCGGTCACCCCGCCCGGGCAGCCAACTGCGGCGGCCGGCCCACAAGGCGAACCGCTCGAGCGCCGCCAGTACGACGAGCAGGACCACGAGGCCGGGGATCGACATCGCCCACAACGATGCCATGCCGCCCCCAAGGTCCGACCGCCCGCGTTGGTTCCCCAATCGCCTTTTCGTGCAAGCGCGGCATGGACGGTCGGGCTCGTTTCGCAGGTCACTTCAGTTCTGCACTGGTCTTTCCGAGCAGTCTGCGGGCGATGATCAGCTGCTGGATCTGTTGGGTGCCTTCGAAGATGTCCATGATCTTGGCGTCCCGGGCCCACTTCTCCAGCAGCTCGTGCTCGGTGTAGCCCGCGCTGCCGCACAGTTCCACGCAGCGCAGCGTGATCTCGGTCGCGGCGCGGCCCGCCTTGGCCTTCGCGTAGGAGGCCTGTAGGGAGTTCGGCTTGCCGTTGTCGGCCATCCACGCCGCCTGCAGGGTCAGCAGGTACGCCGACTCGTAGTCGGCCTCCAGCTCCAGGAACGTAGCGGCCGCGGCCGGCTGGCGGGCGGTCGTGCGGTCGTAGTCCACCTCTATCCCGGCCGACGACAACAGGCGACGGGTCTCCTCCAGGGCCGCTCGCGCGATCCCCACCGCCATCGCGGCGACCAGCGGGCGGGTGTTGTCGAACGTCTGCATCACACCGGCGAAACCCTTGTCCGGCAGGATCTCCGGCGAACCCAGGAGGTTGGACGCCGGCACGCGGACGTTGTCCAGCCGGAAGTGGGCCGTGTCCGACGCGCGGATGCCCAGCTTGTGCTCGAGTCGCACCAGTTCGAAGCCAGGCGTGTCGCGGTCGACCACGAAGGACTTGATGGCCGCCTTGCCCTTCGAGCGGTCGAGGGTCGCCCAGACGACGACGCAGTCGGCGCGCTCGCCGGACGTCACGAAGATCTTCTCGCCATTGAGCACATAGGAGTCACCGTCTCGGACGGCAGTCGTTCGGATGGCACCCGAGTCCGAGCCCGTGTCCGGCTCGGTGATCGCCATCGCGGCCCACTTTCCCTTGTACCGGGCCAACTGCGACTCGTCGGCCACCGACGCGATCGCGGCGTTGCCCAGACCCTGCCGCGGCATCGACAGCAGCAGCCCGGCGTCACCCCAGCACATCTCCATCGTGCCCAGCGCCAGCGACATGTTGCCGCCGTTGACGACTTCCCCGCGCGGCCGCGACGACGCGGACCGGCGCACGCCGCCCGTGCCGGCTCCGCCGCCGGACGCCGACAAACCGTCCAGCAGCGCCGCCAACGTGTCCAGCTCCTTGGGGTAGGTGTGCTCCGCCCGGTCGTACTTGCGCGAGTTCGGCCGCAGGAACGCCATCGCCGCCTGCCGCGCCTGTTCGACGAGCGTGGTGAACTTCCGGGGGACCTCGAGATTGATCACACCAGCACCGCGCCTTCCAGTACGCCGACCGCCCGCAGGTCCCGGTACCACCGCTCGACCGGGTGCTCCTTGACGAACCCGTGCCCGCCGAGCAGCTGCACACCGTCGCTGCCGATCGTCATTCCCTTGTCCGCGCACAGGTTCCGCGCCAGCGTCACCTCGCGCGCGAAGGGCAGCCCGAGCGACGCCCGCGCCGCGGCACGCCACGTCACCAGCCGCATCCCGTCGAGCTCCGTGCCGATGTCCGCCACCTTGAACGCCACGCCCTGCCGGTGCGACACCGGCTCCCCGAACGCCACCCGGTCGTTCACGTAACGGGTCACATAGGACAACACGGCCTGCCCGGTGCCGACGGCCAGCGCGCACCAGCCCAGCCGGGCCAGCCGTACGCAGTCCGCGTACGCCGCGGCGTCGGCGCCGCCCAGCAAGGCAGCCGCGGGCACGGACACCTGGGACAGCATCAGCCGCCCCGTCCCCGCCGCCCGCAGGCCCATCGCCGGTTCCGCCTCGACCGACAGGCCGGCCGAGGAGGACTCCACGATGAACAGCGCCGGCCCGCGCCCGTCCAGGTCGGCCGCCACGACGAACAGCTCGCCGGCCGACGCACGCGGCACGAGCGACTTCACGCCGTCCAGCACGAACCCGCCGGACGTCCGGTAAGCCTTGGTACGCAAGGAGAACGGGTCGAACAGCGCATGCGGCTCCTGGATCGCCAGCGCCGCCGCGGGCACGTCGTCGCCAAGGAACGGCGGCAGGTAGGTCGCCTGCTGCGTCTCGTCGCCCCACAGCACGAGGGCGTTCGACACCGCCGCGGGCGCGAGGCATGCGAGGGCCAGCCCGAGGTCGCCCTCCGCGAGCGCGGACGCCACGAGCACGTTCGTCACCGTCGAGCGCTCGGTCGCCACGCCGCCGAGCGACTCGGGCACGCCGATCATCGTGATCCCGAGGGAGGCCGCGGTCGAGAGCAGCTCGAGCGGCGGCTCGCACTTGTCGTCGGCCACCGCGGCCGCCGGGCGCACCTGCTCCGCGGCGAACTCGCGGACCGTCTCCACGATGAGCTGCTGGTCCTCGGTCGGGTTCAGGTCGAACACGCCGCTGTCGCCGGCGGCCGGCAGCCGGTGTGGCCGCTCCAGCCTGCTCGTCGCGGCGAACGAGCGGTTCGCCGCGGAGAAGCCGGCCTTCGTCGCCCGGAACACGGCGCGGTCCACCCGATCCTTAATGCCGAGCCGAGCCACGACGCGGGCACCCGCGAGCCGGTTCAGCACCGACATCGCGGCCCCCATGGCGGTGCGCTTGGGCGGCTCGGCGCCCAGACCCTCGCTGTTCGACACCCCGACCATCCTACCTACTCGCGAGTCAACTACCGGGGTGAGGGTAGCGCATGGAAGGACGCCTTCCGGACGTCGAGCGTCCGGAAGGCGTCCTTCCTGTCACGCGAGGGCGGGGCGCTTTCCCTGCCAGGGACGGGCTCGCTCGAACGCGCGGCACGCGGTCAACACGCGGGCGTCCGCGTGCTTGGGCCCGACCACCTGCAACCCGACCGGCAGCCCGGTCTCGGTGAACCCGCACGGCAGGCTCGCCGCCGGCTGCTGGGTCATGTTGAACGGGTAGGTGAACGGCGTCCAGCTCGTCCAGCGGGCCTCCCGCGAGCCGGTCGGCACCTCGACGCCGGCGTCGAACGCGGGGATCGGCATGGTCGGGGTCAGCAGCAGGTCGAACTGCTCGTGGAAGGCGCCCATGGTCCGGCCGAGCTCCGCGCGTACCGCGGTGGCCGCGACGTAGTCGAGCGCGGACCGCGACGCGCCCTGTTCGCAGACCTCGAGCAGGGCCGGGTCCAGCCGGGCGCGCCGCTCGGGCGAGAGGGACGCGATGGACGCCGCCGCGCCGGCGAACCACAGCACGTGGAACGCCTCGACCGGGTCGGTGATCACCGGGTCGACCAGCTCGACCCGCGCGCCGAGGTCGGAGAATGTGCGCACGGCCGTGTCCACCAGCGCCGCCACCTCCGGGTCGACCCGGACGAAGCCCAGCCGCGGGCTGAACGCGATCCGCATGCCGGCCACGCCCGCCTCCAGCGTCTCCGACACCGGGTGCTCCGGCCGAGGCCCGGCTGTCCAATCGCGACTGTCCGGGCCGGACAGCACGTCGAGGGCGAGCGCGCTGTCGGTCACGGTCCAGGACAGCGGGCCGATGTGCGCCAGCGTCCCGTACGGGCTGGCCGGGTAGAGCGGCACGAGGCCGTAGGTCGGCTTGATGCCGAAGACCCCGCTGAACGACGCGGGGATGCGGACCGAGCCGCCGCCGTCGGTGCCGATCGAGATCGGGCTGGTGCCGGTGGCCACCGCCGCCGACGCGCCGCCGCTGGACCCGCCGGCGGTCTTCGTGGTGTCCCACGGGTTTCGGGTGACGCCGGTGAGCGGGCTGTCGGTGACGCCCTTCCAGCCGAGCTCCGGCGTGGTGGTCTTGCCGACCAGCACCGCGTTGTGCTCGCGCAGCCGCGCCACCGCCGGCGCGTCGACGTCCCACGCCTGGTTCGGGTCGACGGTGTGCGAGCCGCGCAGGGTCGGCCAGCCGCGGCTGAGCAGGATGTCCTTGATGGACACCGGGACGCCGTCGAGCAGGCCCCGCGGTTCGCCCGCGCGCCAGCGCTGCTCCGACTCGGCCGCGTCGGCGAGTGTCCGGTCGGGATCGACGAGGCAGTAGGCGTTCACCGCGTCGTCGACCGTGGCGATGCGGTCCAACGCGTCCCGCGCGACCTCGACGGGGGAGAGGCTGCCCGCGCGGTACGCGGCCAGCAGCTCGGTCGCGGACAGCTCGGCCGGGCCGTCGGTCACGGTGCTCCTTCCCGGACGTACCCGCGCTGCTTGTCCACGACGTTGCGCAGCGGCCGGCCGTCCAGATACCTCGTCAGGTTGTCCTGGAACAGTGCTACCAGTTCCGACCGCCAGCCGACCACGTCCCCGGCCATGTGCGGGGAGACGATCACGTTCGGCATCGCCCACAACGGGGACGCCTCGGGCAGGGGCTCGTCGGCGAACACGTCGAGCGCGGCGCCCGCGATGCCGCCCGCGGCGAGCGCCTCGACCAGGTCGTCCTGCACGACGAGTGGCCCGCGCCCCATGTTGATCAGCCGGGCGGTCGGCCGCATCGCCGCCAGCGCCGACTTGTCGATCATGCCCCGTGTCTGGTCGGTCAGCGGTGCGGCCAGCACGACGTAGTCCGCCTCGGCGAGCCCCTCGGCGAGGCCCTCCATCGGCAGCACCGAGCCCAGGTCGGGGTCGGACTCACGGGCCCGCCGTCCGACGCCGGTCACGGTCATGCCCGCCGCGCCGAGCATGCGGCCGATGGCTCTCCCGATCGGGCCGGTGCCGGCGACGAGCGCGTGCCTGCCGCCGAGCCGCTCGGTCTCGCGGTGCAGCCAGCGCCGCTCCCGCTGGAGCCCGAGCGTGGCAGGCAGGTCCTTGGCCAGGGCGAGCGCGAGGGCGAGCACGTACTCGGCCATCGGCTGGTCGAAGACGCCTCGAGAGTTGGTTACCACGACCTCGCTCGCGATGACCTCGTCGGTGAGCACGTGGTTGACGCCGGCGCTTGCCGCGTGTACCCAGCGTAGTGAGTCCGTCGCCGGCCAGGCCCGGGCCAGCGCGTGCGACCGGAAGTCCCAGACCAGCAGCACGTCGGCGCCGGGCAGGGCGTCGGCCAGCTCGTTCTCCGTCGCGTAACGGACCTCGGCGTGCTGCGCGATCTCCTCTGTGACGGTCGGTTTACCCGTGCCGCCGGAGTGGGAATACAAGATTACGACAGCTGCAGACGGGGGCGTGCTCACAGGGATTGACACCGTAAGTGCCGCTCGTATGATTGTCAACAATCAGCGCGGTCGCTGCAGCCCGCGGGAGAGCTGGACAGAGAACAACTGGTGCTGCTGACCGTAGGGAATGCTGATGCCGAGGTTGATGACGATCACCCTGGAGCGCCGTGGCGTCTCCTGTGTTGCCGAGCTGCTGGACAAGGACGCCCCGCGAACCTGTGACGCCGTGTGGAGCACCCTGCCGCACGCCGGTCCCGTCCATCATGCGAAGTACGCCCGCAACGAGGTGTACACCATGGTCGAGCGGTTCATCGACGAGCCGATCGGGCTCGAGAACCCGACCGTCACGCCCATCCCCGGCGACGTGATCTTCTTCGACTTCCACGGCGGCATGCTCGATCGCGCGTTCAAGGAGGAGAAGGGGCTCGAGGCCCTGCCCGGCGTGATCGATCTGGCGATCTTCTACGGCCGGAACAACATCCTGCTCAACGGCGATGTCGGCTGGGTGCCCGGCAACGTGTACGCGTCGATCGTCGAGGGCCTGCCGGCCATGGCGGAGGCGTGCAACGACGTCTGGCGATCCGGCAGCGTCGGTGAGCGGCTGCTGTACCAACGACTCGGCGACTGATGGGCGGGCGTCATGTCGTATCCCAGAGACAGGGCCATCGAGATCATCGGCCCGGAGCTCCTCACGCAGCGCGGCGTCGGTGTCGTGGCGCCGTTCGACTTCGCGCTGGATCGCGAGCTGTGGCGGTGGGCGCCCGACGACATCTCCTTGTACGTCACCAGGTTGCCGTTCGTGCCGGTGCCGGTGACCGTCGAGATGGCCGCCGAGCTGAGTGACCCCGACCGGGTCCGCCGGGCCACCGCCGACGTGCTCGCACCCGAGCCGCTGGTGGTGACCTACGCGTGTGCCTCGGCCAGCTTCGTCGGTGGCATGGCGGGTGAGCGGGAGCTGACGGCGAGCATGCTCTCGGCCGGCGCACCGGCCGCGACGACGACGTCCGGAGGGCTGATCGCGGCGCTGCGGGTGCTCAGGCTGAACCGCATCGCGGTCGTCACGCCCTACATCGACAGCGTCACGAACCGGTTGGTCACGTTCCTGGGCGAGCATGGCGTGGAGGTCGTGTCGAGCGTCGGTATGGGACTGCTGAGCCACATCTGGAAGGTGGGTTACGCCGAGATCGTCCAGGCCGTGACCGCCGTGGACGTGCCGGAGGCGGACGGGCTGTTCATCAGCTGCACCAACGTGCCGACCTACGACATCATCAGCCCGCTCGAGCGGTTGCTGAACAAGCCGGTGCTGACCGCGAACCAGGTCACCATGTGGTCGGCACTGCGGCAGATCGGTTCGCCGATCATGGCCGCGGGCCAAACCCTGTCCGAGATCACCGAAACGCACGCCGCCTGACCGATAGGATCGTCCACAACCATGAGCCACACCGTCATGAGCCACACCGTCGGTTTCCTGTACCCGGGCCACAGCGCGGAGGACGAGTACCCGACCATGGAGCGGCTGCTCGCGGCGTCGGGCGCGGCCGCCCGCCTGCCGGTCGTGCACACGCTGATGCGCGAGGACGCGCACCGGGTCGACGCGTTGCTCGACATCGGCGGCGACGACGTGCTCGGGGACGGCGCCCGGGCGCTGCGGTCGATGGGCGTGGACGCAGCCGTGTGGGCGTGCACCAGCGGCAGCTTCGTCTTCGGCTGGGACGGCGCGGCGGCCCAGGTGGACGGCGTGCGTGCGGCGGCCGACGTGCCGGCGTCGAGCACGTCCTTCGCCTTCGTCAACGCGGCCCGCCACCTCGGGCTGCGTCGCGTGGCGGTGGCCGCGACCTACCCGCGGGACGTGGCCGACCGGTTCGCCGAGTTCCTCGCGCAGGCGGACATCACGGTGGTCTCGTTGTCCTGCAAGGGAATCGTCACCGCGGCGGAGGTCGGCACGCTCGGCCGGGAGGACGTGCTGGACTTCGTCGCCGCCAACGACCACGCCGACGCCGAGGCCGTGCTGGTGCCGGACACGGCGCTGCACACGGTGGCGTGGCTGGACGATCTCGAGCAGCGACTGGGCAAGCCGGTGCTGACCGCGAACCAGGTGAGTGTCTGGGAGGGGCTGCGGCTGATCGGCGACACCGCACCACGACCCGGGCTGGGTGCCTTGTTCGCAACCTGAATGGAGGACCTGGGGCCGTGAGTGAGCTGGGCGAGCTCGAACCGGTGACGAGGCAGTCGACTGCCGAGCTCATCGCCGACCAGTTACGTTCGGCGATCATGTACGGGGTGTTCGAGCCCGGGTGCCAGCTCGGCGAGGCGGAGCTGGCGGCCCGGTTCGAGGTGAGCCGCGGCCCGCTGCGGGAGGCGATGCAGCGGCTGGTGCAGGAGGGCCTGCTGCGCGGGGAGCGGCACCGGGGCCTGTTCGTCATCGACCTCGACGGACAGGACGTGCGCGACATCTACCTCGCGCGGCTCGCGATCGAGCGGTCGGCGTGCGAGCTGGTCATGCACGGCAACCGCGGCGAGGCGGTGGTCCGGCTGACCGAGTCGCTCGACAACCTGGTGGCCGCGGCCGAGTCCGCCGCCCGCAACGCGATGAGCGACGCGGACCAGGCGTTCCACCTGACGCTGGTCAGCTGCTCGGGAAACTCGCGCCTGGAGCGGATGGCGCAGACGCTGCTCGTGGAGACCCGCATGTGCCTCGCCGCGCTGCAGGAGCACTACCCGCGGCCGCAGGATCTCGTCACCGAGCATCGCGTGCTCGTGGACGCGATCTCCGACGGTGACGAGGAGCAGTTGCTGCGACTGATCGAGGCGCACATGCACGACTCGATCGACCGGCTGACCCCGTCGGCGAAGCAGGTCCCTTCCACGGGTTAACCCGCGAGCCGATTCGTTATGAACCACTCGCCGGACCGCTAGGACGGTGGCACGAGCCGTCCGGTGTCGAAGGTTCCGTCGACGACCGAGGTCGCCAGGTCGGCGATGCGCAGGTTGTTGCTTCGCGCGTAGTGGCGCAGCGCGTCGAACGCGGCGTTCATGCCGAGCCCGAGCCGCTCGCCCGTGACGCCCTTCGCCTGCTCGATGACCACCCGGCTGTTCAGCGCGTGCTGCAGCTGCGCGGTCAGGTCCTCCTGCCGGCGCAGCGCCCTGACCTGCATCAGCCCGATGGTCGCGACGTCGACCAGGGCCTGGGCGATCCGCTCGGTGACCTCGTCCAGCACGCCCGGCACCGTGCGGAGCAGCGTCAGCGCGCCGATCACCTCGGTCCGCACGCGCATCGGCAGGGCGTGGGCGGACGCGAACCCCGCGGTCGTGGCGGCCGTGGTGAACTCCGGCCAGTGCGGCGTGGTCAGGTCCGGGACGACGACCGGCGCGCCGGTCCGGTGGCTGGCCGGGCCGGGGCCGTCCGTGAGCAGTGCCAGCACCCGGGCCCGCTCGCCGGACGCACCCACCGCGTACGGCTCGCCGCCCACACTCGCCAGCGACAACCCGGCCGCGGACACGTCCAGCAGGCGCACGCACCGGTCCGCGAGCAGGTTCAGGAAGTCGTCGAGCTCGACCTTGTCGACGACCGCGTCGGCCAGCTCCACGAAGGTTTCCGCCAGCTCTTCCAGTGCCGTGCTGGTCACCGGATAAGCGTACGACCGGTGCTATCGGTTAGGTGCTGTGATCGTCGGCTTTGGGAGTAATCGCCGACAAACGAAGCCGGCGCGTGACAACTCGCGCGCGCAATTTCCGAACGGCGTCTTGCCTGCGCATACGCGTGCGCCCGGAAGACCGGTAATGATCAACTAACGCCTCGGCGAACGCGGCGCCCCGGCGCGCCGCGCGCTCCGGGAGAACTGTCGATGCCGCGA
This sequence comes from Actinophytocola sp., assembly GCF_050699935.1. Lineage (NCBI taxonomy): Bacteria > Bacillati > Actinomycetota > Actinomycetes > Pseudonocardiales > Pseudonocardiaceae > Actinophytocola > Actinophytocola sp. Next base: position 14,507 of record NZ_JBOHGB010000071.1, on the reverse strand, counting down.
AATAGAGACCGTACAGTCCGGTTTCGCCCGTCGTCACGGCGTACGACCGCGCGCGGGTGTTCGCGTCGGTCGACGGGTGCATCCGCCGAGGGCCGCCCGCCGACAGGTCGGTCCCAGGCCCCCGGCCGACTCGTCCGGCAGGCGTCTACGAGGGCCCGACCCGACGAGAATCGCAGGTCGGCGAGTATCGCGGCAATCGGATCGGTGGCGATGCCGCCTTGGCGGGTGAGTGGCCCGCACGGCTCGTGCCCACCGGCGAGCCGCACGCCGAACGGATCGTGTTGGTGACGGCGCGTGTCCGCCCAATCCATGATCAATTCTTGCGGGCGCGAGCGATCGATAGTCGATCACGGTTCTACCGTTCGGATGAGCGAGTGGCGGCCGGGCCCGCCTTCGCAGGGTAGTCGGCGGGTGAGAGGCGGCCGAGGTAGTTGAAGATGCACCTGCGCTAGCCCGACAGGGCCTTTTGACTCTGTTGCTGATCAGCGCATCTTTACGAGTATCACTCACATGCAGGTCATCTCGTCTGACGCCACGGAAATCTTCGCGAGACTGAAGAGCGCCGCGTTCCATGAGCTCGTCGTCTCCTCCATGGCGGGCGAGCGTGACGCGATCGCGACCCTCTTCACGTGGATCCGTCCGGCAATCGTTCGTTACTGCCGGTCACGGATCGGGCGCAGCGGTTCCGCGTACTCGTCAGCGGACGACGTCGCGCAGGAGATCTGCGTCGCCGTGCTCGGTGCGCTCGGCCGGTACAACGACCAGCCCGAGTCATTCCTGCCGTTCGTGTACGGCATCGCCGCCCACAAGGTGGCCGACCACTACCGCCGCGCCGGCCGTGACCGGTCCGACCCGTCGGCCGACGTGCCGGACGGCGTCGACGCCAGCGCCAGTCCCGAGCAGCTGATCATGGCCGCAGACCTCCGGGATCGCCTCCACGACCTGCTGAACACGCTGCCCCCACGGCAACGGGAGATCCTGCGGCTGCGCCTCGTCGTGGGCCTGTCCGCCCAGGAGACCGCGAGCACGGTCGGCCTGACGCCGACCGCGGTCCGGGTGACCCAGCACCGCGCACTCGCGAAGCTCCGCGCCGCGCTCTCGCGGGCCGAGTGGGTCTAGCCAGCCCAACTCGCAGTGACCAACCGCGTCGGATCACTGGCGCGGCGCTGGACACACCGGGACTCGCCGAATCACTCGGCCTTCGCCCGAAGGTAGATCTGCACCTCGATGCGGTTCGGCTCGGCCTCGGCGGCCACCTCCCGCAGCTCCACGGTCTCGAAGTCCGCGTCCGAGAGCACCTTCCGCAGATCGTCCGGCGGGTACGCGCACACCTCGGTCGGCACGCCGAGGAAACTGATCGGGAACCGGTCGAAGTCGCCTAGCACCATGGCGATCAGCAGCAGCCGCGGGCCGCGCAACTGCTCGCGCAGCTGGCGCAACAGCGGCGGGATGTCCGACCTGGTCAGCATGAGCAGCGAGAAGAACGCGACCGCCGCGTCGAACTCGCCCAGGTCGCTCAGCTCGCGCAGGTCGCGCTGCAGGTAGGTGCCGCCCGGTGCCTGCGCCTCGGCCAGCTCCAGCATCACCGCGGACTCGTCGGTGCCCACGACCTCGATGCCGGCGTCGAGGAGCTGCTTCGCGGTCGGTAGCCCGCTGCCACAGCCCAGGTCGAGCACCCGCGCCGGCCGGCCGAGCTGCTCGATCAACCAGGCGCCCTCCGCGAGCTGCGCGTCGCGCTCGACGAAGGACTCGTCGTACCGTCGGCCGATCTGGTCGAAGGCCGCACTCTGTTCGCTAACCACGGGGTCAGCATGCCGTGCCGGCGAATCACCGTCCACCGCCGTCCGGGTGCGCTACCCGTCGGTGCGGCGGTCCCGGACGAGCAGCCGGACGGTCAGCTCGAGCCGGTCCGCCACGTCGCCGGCCGAGGCGCGGCGGGTGACCCAGGCGACCAGATTGGACAGCCACACGTCGCCGATCACCCGGGCGATCGCACGGTCCTCGGCGGTCGACTCGCCGGTCCCGACGCCGCCGTGGAGCGCGGGCGTGAACATCCGCTCGATCAGCTTGGCGACCGTGTCCACCTCGGACGACGCGGACGCGTCCGCGAACATGAACGCTCGGGTCATCGCCTCGGTCAGGTTCGGGTCGCGCTGCATCGCGCGGGTGATCCGCCTCAGCACGAACAGCAGCCGGTCATAGGCGGTGTCGCCGGGGATCGTCGACCGCTCGGCGCGTTCCTGACCCCGCTCCAGCTCGCGCGCGAGGCCGGACACCAGTAGGTGGATCTTGGACGGGAAGTAGCGGTACAGCGTGCCGAGCGCGACGTCCGCCTTCTCCGCGACGGCACGCATCTGCACCGCCTCGAACCCGCCCTTGGCGGCCAGCGCGATCGTGGCGTCCAGGATCCGCTTGCGTCGGTCGCGTTGTGCCGCCGAGCCGAGCTCGTCGTCGGTGAGCGTGTTCAGCGCGTTCGCCCTCGAGGTGCGCGGTCGTGCCATCCGTAGGTCCCCTGGTCGAAACGTGTTCCAGGCTGCTGATCGCTAGCCTACTACCGGCTCAGGCGATGAGTTGCCGGGTGAAACTGAAACACGTTCTATACTGTCTCGCGTGTCCATCGCGATCACCCGGGTGCAACGCGCCATCCAGGACTCGGTCCGCGACGTGTCCAAGTGAACGGGCGGCCTCGACCCGGTGGCGTAGATGTTGGCGGAGAACGACAGCGGCACGCCGTTGTCCAGAGCCTGGAGGCCGCGCAGCTCCGCGGCGTGTTCGCGGAGCAGGTTCGCGTACCGGTGCATGAGCCGGATCCTCGTGGTGGCCCGGGTGCCCGGCCAGCCGCCCTCGTCGAACGCCCGCCGCGCCGCCCGGCCAGCGGCGTCCACATCGGACACCGTGGCGACCGGGAACCTGCCGATCTCCTCGCCGGTCGCCGCGTTCCGGTGAGTCCACACGACACCGTCGGCGGCCGCGCGCCACGCACCGTCGACGAGCAGCCGCCCGTCGGTCAGCCCGACCTCGTTCCGATGCGCGAGCGGGCTAAGCATCACAGAGATCCTCATTGCGGGACATCACGTATCCGCCGGCCACGGTGTCCAGCTCCTCGAGTGTCCATGCGGGACGGTCGAACCGCTGCTCGACCGCGGGTGGCCACCATCCCGGAGTAGACGACGAAAACCCGGCCGCTGTCGGCGGCCGGCGGGCCAGGTAGGTGACCAGCGTGGCGACGTGCTCGGGTGGCAGCGGGTCCGTCCCTTCGGGAGGGTCACCGAACACGTCCGCGGTCATCGCGGTGCGGGTGCGCGGGCAGATCACGTTGGCCCGCACGCCATAGCGGGCGAGGCCGCGAGCGGTGGCGAGCGTAAGCGCCACGATGCCCGCCTTCGCGGCGGCGTAGTTCGGCTGCCCCGCCGGGCCGAGCAGGAACGCCTCCGACGACGTGTTCACCACGCGCCCGTACGTCGTCCCACCGTCCGCCTTGGCCCGGGCGCGCCAGTACGCGGCAGGGTTGCGGGACAACAGGAAGTGGCCGCGCGCAGGTGCGCCCGCGGCACGGTGTCCCACTCCTCGTCGGACATGGTGAACAGCATCCGGTCGCGCAGCACACCGGCGTTGTTCACGACCACGTCCAGCCCGCCGAACCGCTCGGTGGTCGACGACTCGCCGAGGTGGCGGCCACCGGGGACCGGTCGACCGTCTACTATGGACTGAGCTGGCCAAGGCCGGGTTGCTGTCCGCCGCGCTGCCCGTGTCCGTCGGCGGCGGCGGGCTGGGGCTGCTCGCCCGGTGCGCCGTGCTCGTAGAGATCGGTCGGACCGTCGCGCCGGTGCCGTACCTGCCGACCATCGCGGCCGCCGCGGCGGCGATCGCCGAGTTCGGCACGCCGGAGCAGTGCGCGGGCGTGGGCCGGGCCGGCGGCCGCGGGCGAGGTGGTGCTGACCGCCGCGCTCGCGGAGGAGGTCGGCGACGATCCCACCGCTCCGGCTACTTGCCGCCCGTGACGATGCACGTGCATCTGCCCGTGAAGCGGGCCGGTGGCGGTTGCGCGGGACCAAGGTCTCGGTGCCCAGTGGACCGGTCGCGGACCTGTTCCCGGTCCCCGCGGACACCGCCGACGGGTCGACTGTGTTCCTTGTCACTCCACAGGATTCCGGGGGTGTCGGTTCGCCGGCAGGAGATCGTCGACGGCGACGCCGCGGCGGTGCTCGAGTTGGCCGACGTCGTGCTCGGGGCCGACCGGATTCTGGGGTCGGCGGGTGGTGGCACCCGGATAGTCGAGTGGCTCGCCGCGCGCGAGACCGTCGGGCTGTGCGCCCTTCAGCTGGGCGTGACCAGGCAGGCGCCGCAGCTGACGGCCGCGTATGCAAGTGGCAGAGTGCAATTCGACTGTCCTAACGCAACATTTCAGGCAGGGGGACAGCGGCTGGCCGATTGTTACGTCGATGTCGAGGCGATTCGCCGGACCTTGTGGCAGGCGGCATGGCGGCTTTCTGAAAATTTGGCTTCCCACATGGAGATCGCCACCGCGAAATACTGGGCCGCGGAGGGCGGACACCGCTTAGCGCATGCCGCTGTGCACGTCCACGGCGGGTTGGGTATTGACGTGGCCTACCCACTGCATCGATATTTTGTGGCCGCGAAACGTAATGAGTTCAGCTTCGGTGGTGCTACCACGCAACTGCGGCGCATCGGTGCCGCATTGGCCGCCGAGCCGGCGTGAGATCCGCATGAGGTACGGAGGTTCGTATGACCGCGCCAGGGGAGGCGCTCCCCACAGTCACAGAGCTGTTGCTGGCGCGGGCTGACGACTCCAACCCGGGGCTGGTGTACGAGGACTCCCGGTGGACCTGGGCCGAGCACGTTCAGGAGTCCGCCGATCGCGCCGCGTTGCTGAGGTCCCTGCGCCGCCCCGGCCCGTTTCACGTCGGCGTGCTGCTCGACAACGTGCCGGAGTTCTCGTTCCTGCTCGGCGGGGCCGCGCTCGCCGGTGCGGTGCTGGTCGGGTTGAACACCAGCCGTCGCGGGGCGGCACTCGTCCGTGACATCCGGCTCGCCGACTGCCAGGTGGTGCTGACCGACAGCCGGTACGTGGAGTTGTTGCAGGGCTTGGACATCGGCGCGCGCGTGCTGGACGTCGACTCGGCGGCCTGGCACGTGACCGCGTTCCGCCACCAGCACAGCAAGCTCGAGCCGGCCGACGTGACGTCGCACGACCTGCTCATGCTGATGTACACGTCCGGCAGGAGCGGCGAGCCCAAGGCGGTGCGCTGCACGCACGCCAAGGTCGCCCAGCCCGGCCTGATGCTCGCCGAGCGCTTCGGGCTCGAACCGTCCGACACCGCGTACGTGGCGATGCCGATGTTCCACTCGAACGCGATCATGGCCGGCTGGTCGGTCGGCCTCGCCGCGGGTGCGCGCCTGGCGCTGCGCGCGCGGTTCTCGGCGGCCGGGTTCCTCGACGACGTCAGGAAGTTCGACGCGACCTACGCCTGCTATGTCGGAAAGCCGCTGTCCTACATCCTCAGCACCACGCCGCACGAGGACGACGCGGACAACCCGTTGCGCATCATGTTCGGCGACGAGGGCGCGGCGCCGGACGTGGCCGCGTTCGCCGAGCGGTTCGGCTGCGAGGTCGTCGACGCGTACGGCTCGACCGAGGGCGGCATCGCCCTGACGTACCCGTCCGAGCTGCCCGCGGAGTCGATCGGGCAGGCCGGCGGCGACGTGGCCGTGCTGGACCCCGACACCGGGCAGCCGTGCCCGCCTGCGCGGTTCGACGAGCAGGGCCGGATGCTCAACGCGGACGAGGCGGTCGGCGAGCTGGTCCGCACCAGCGGCCCGGGCCTGTTCTCCGGCTACTACAAGGCGCCGTCGGCCGACGAGGAGCGCATGCGCGAGGGCATGTTCTGGAGCGGTGACCTGGTCTACCGCGACGAGCAGGACTTCTGCTACTTCGTCGGCCGGGCCGGCGAGCGGCTGCGGGTGGACGGGGAGGAGCTGGGCGCCGCACCGATCGAGCGGATCCTGCTGCGCCACCCGGACATCGCCGAGGTCGTCGTGTACGCGGTGCCCGATCCGAAGGCCGGCGACCAGGTGATGGCCGCGGTCGTGCTGCGCGGTGAGGCGTCCTTCGACCCGGACGGGTTCGCCAAGTTCCTCGCCGCCCAGGCCGACCTCGTCCCGAGGCAGGTGCCGCGGTTCGTCCGGCTGACCAGGCGCCTGCCGCGCACCGCGACGTACAAGGTGCTCAAGCGGACGCTCACCGCACAGCGCTGGCGCACGCCCGACCCGGTGTGGTGGCGCGAGGGGGCGGAGCTGCGGTTCGAGCCGCTTACCCCATCCAGCGATCCTATTCGGCTCGACTGGGGCGCCCGGTCCATGCGACGCTGACGGCATGCCCGACGAACCGGATACCGCCGCGACCAGCGACACGGAGACCGAGACCGACCAGGACGATGTGAAAGCGCGATTCCGGGAGGCGCTGGAGCGCAAGCAGGCCAGGACCCGTATGGGCGAAGGGCACGCCGACGCACGGTCGAAGGTCCACGACGCGCACGGCCCCGCCGCGAACAAGCGCACGTTCCGCCGCAAGAGCGGGTGAGGCTCAGCTCTCCCGCATGCTGAGCAGCAGGTACGCGGCGAGGGTCGAGTCGTCGGTGATCACGCCGTCCCGGATCATCCGCTCGACCTCGCCGCGCGGGAACCACTGTGCGCGCATGTCCTGCTCGGTGACCTCCCGCCGCGGCTCGCCGGGCGTGAGGTCCGTCGCCAGGAACACGTGAAAGCCCTGCCCGGTCACACCGTGCGCGCAGTGCAGGTAGCCGAGGCACTGCAGCCGGCCCGCGGTGAACCCCGTCTCCTCCCCGAGCTCGGCCGCGGCCAGCTCCTCGGGCGTGCCCGTCCGGCCCTCGCCGAACGTGCCCTGCGGGAACTGCCAGTAGCGGCCGCCCAGCGGGTAGCGGTACTCCTCGACGAGGTGGAAGCCGTCGTTCTCGAACGGAATCACCAGCGCGAAGTCCGGCTTGTCCACCACCGCGTAGACACCGCGCGACCCGTCGGCGAGCTCGATCTGGTCCTCGCGCAGCGTCATCCACGGGTTCTCGTACACGATCCGCGACGACAGGGTCCTGATACTCACTTCTCCAGTCTGGCCTTGGCCTCCTCGAGTTCCGCGAGCAGCCCCGCCATCAGGTCGGCGACCGGGCGGACGTCGTTCATCCGGCCCACGATCTGGCCGACCGGCGTGGCCACCACGTCCGGGTCGCCGGCCCGCATCATCCGCTGGTGGGCCTCGCCGACCAGCGGGGTTCTGCAGCGGCTCCGGTGCGTCCGAGTCCGCCCACGCCTCGGTCCAGCGGTTGCGCAGCGGGCGGGCCGGCTTGCCGGTGTAGATCCGCGACCGCACGGTGTCGTCCGAGCCGGCCTTCAGCAGCGTGTCCGGACCGGTGCCGAGCCGGTACTCGGCCGTGGTCAGCCAGTACGAGCCCATCCACTCGCCGGCCGCGCCGAGCGCGAGCGCGGCGAGGACCTGCCGGCCGCTGCCGATGCCGCCCGCCGCGAGCACCGGGACACGCTCGCCGACGGCGTCGACGACCTCCGGGATCAGCACCATCGACGCGATCTCGCCGGTGTGCCCGCCGGCCTCGTAGGCCTGTGCCACGACGACGTCCACGCCGTTGTCCGAGTGCCGCACCGCGTGCTCGGCCTTCCCCGCGAGGGCCGCGACCGGCACGCCGGCGGCGTGCGCCCGCTCGATGACGTCCACCGGCGGGGAGCCGAGCGCGTTGGCGATCAGGCCGATCCGGTGCCCGAGCGCGACGTCCACATGGGACCGTGCGACCGAGTGCAGCCAGCCGAGCACGCCCGCGTCGGTCTCCGGATCGCCGGACAGCGGCGGCACGCCGACCTTGAGCAGCGTGGGCTCGACGAAGTCCTTGTGCCCCTTCGGGATCATCGCGGACAGGTCGGTCGCGGTGTGGCGTCGAGCTCGGCCGGGTCGTTGAACCGCACGCAGCCGAGCACCCCGAGCCCGCCCGCGCGCCTGATGGCGGCCGCCACGTGCTCGGACGGGGAGAAGCCGAAGATCGGGTGCTCGACGCCGAACATGTCACCCAACGACGTTCGCATGCGGCCTCCGGCGGAAGCCCGCGGTTGTGCCTCGGTCGCCGCGTGCCAGGCCGGCTCGTGCCGCTCGATGTGCTCCGTCGCCCAGCGGTAGTCCGGTTTCGCGCTCGTCAGCCGGCCGACCTCGGCCACGAACCACATGCTCCGCGGCGCCTTGTAGCCGGCGAGTCGTCGCCGGACGTGCGCGTCGAGTGCGGTGATGTCGACCGCCGCGCCGGGGCGTGCCTGCACCAGCGCGGCCACCCGCTGGCCGAGCCGGTCGTCGGGCACGGCGACCACGAGCGCGTCGAAGACCTTCGGGTGGGACTTGAGCGCCTCCTCGACCTCATCGCCGAACACCTTCTCGCCGCTCGTGTTGACGCACGTGTTTCCCCGGCCCAGCAAGGTGATCGTGCCGTCCTCCTCGAGCCGGGCGAAGTCGCCGGGCACCACATAGCGGTCGCCGTCGACCTCCACGAAGATCGTCGCGCACTTCTCCGGATCCTGGTAGTAGCCGAGCGGAACGTGGCCGCCGCGCGCGATCCGGCCGCGCTCGACGGGCCGGTCGTCCTCGTCGATGACGATCGTGTTCGGCCGGGCCGAGCCCGGTGAACCCGGACTCCGAGGCCGACCCGCTGGTCGCCGCGGCGACGATGGGGGGCGATCACCAGCCGGATCCGCTTCTACACCCAGGTGCTCAAGCTCAACCCGCGCGACCCGGTGCTGCTCGCCCGCCAGGTCGGCACGGTCGCCGTCCTCACCGGCAACCGGTTCGGGCTCGGGGTTCGGGCTGGACTGGTCGCCGGAGGAGACCCGGTGGTGCGGCGGGCGGTTCGACCACCGAGGCGCGCGGGCCGACGAGGCGATCGAGGTGATCCGGCTGATCCTCGGCGGCGGGATGGTGGAGCATCACGGGGCGTACTACGACTTCGACAAGCCGACTCACCTGGCGCGCCTGGTGCCGCAGCATCTGACCTGTACCACCACGGCTCGGTGTACCGCGTGGTTCCGGTGTCCGAACTGGACGGTGTGGCGCTGGCGCTGGCCGGGGAGATCGCGGCGAAGGACACCCGGGTCGTGCGGGCCGCGAAGGCCGCGATCAACGGCATCGACCCGCAGGACGTGCACCGCGGCGCGCTCGCCGCGGGCCAGGTAGTCGGCGCGATCGACGACCTCCCCACCCGCGAGGCCCTGATCACCGGCTTCGTGACCGAGCCACCGAAACCCTCGCCCACCTACCTACCACCTGACCTCGCGGAGCTAGGCGGTGGCCTTTTCCAGGTCTTGGAGGGATTCCTCCAGGAGGGCCAGGAGGCGTTGGAGGTGGGGGACGGTGCGGCGGCAGCCGGTGAGGCCGAACTCCAGGTTGTCCGCGTAGCTCGTCACCGTGATGTTCAGGGCCTGGCCCTCGTACGGGATCGACAGCGGGTACACGCCCTGCATCCGCGCGCCGTTCCAGTACAGCGGCGCGCGGGGCCCCGGCACGTTCGAGATCAGCACGTTGAAGCCCGGCGGCGTGAGCGTCGTGAGGCCCGGGACCGTGCCGATCGCCAGCGGGATCAACGGGATCGCGCTCAGGGCCGTGATCTGCAGGCGGCTCATGCCGTGGTAGACCGCCTTGCCCTTGAGCATCGAGTCGTGAATCGTCGCCAGGCGTACCGCCGCGTCGGCCTCGTCGGTGGCCAGGTTGCACAGGATCAGGCCGATCGCGTTGCCGCCCAGCGAACCCTCCGCGGCGAAGCCACCGGAACGGGCACGCAGCGACATCGGCACCGCGGCCACCAGCGGGCGGTCCGGCAGCGCGCCCAGGTCCAGCAGGTACCGGCGCAGCGCACCCGCGCACATCGCCAGCATCACGTCGTTCATCGTCGCCCCCGCCGCGCCGCCGACGGCCTTGATGCGCTCCAGCGGCCAGCCCTGCGCGGCGAACCGGCGGGCCCCCGTGATCGGCACGTTGAACAGCGACTTCGGGGCCTGGAACGCGAGCGTCGCCGACTGCTCGCGGACTGCCTCGTTCACCACCTTCGCCGCCGCCCCACCCAGGCCGGCGACGTCCTTCACCAGCCGGCCGGCCGCCGTGAACGGGTCGCCGTCCGCGGACCGGCGCGGCTTGTCGAACACGTTCGTCCGCACCCGCGGCGACCACGGTGGCCGCACGCCCAGCTCGGCGGGGTCCTCGGACAGCGAGCTCTGCAGCAGCCGCAGCGCCGACACGCCGTCCAGCAGCGCGTGGTGGATCTTGCTGTACGTGGCGAACCTGTTGCCCTGCAAGCCTTCGATGACCGTGAACTCCCACATCGGACGGTGCCGGTCCAGCAGCGTGCCGTGCAGCCGCGACACCAGCTCCAGCAGCTCACGCACCCGGCCCGGCCGCGGCAGCCCGGAGTGCCGCACGTGGTACTCGATGTCGAGCTGGTCGTCGTTGGCCCAGGCGAACTGGCCGACCGTGCCGACCGGGCCGCGCGGGCGGCGGCGGAACAGCGGTCGCACGTCGGCGAGCCCCAGCAGCTCGCGGTGGAAGTCGCTCACGTAGTCCGGCCCGGCACCGTCGGGCAGCTCGAACAGCTGCAGCCCACCGACGTGCATCGGATGCTCACGCGACTCGGCGAGGAGGAACATCGAGTCCGTGACCGGCATCAGCACAGTGCCGCCTCCCCGGAATTCTATGTGTCGGTTGCGTCCGAGCGAACGGTGCGGTTATCCGGTTGATTGTGGCTGGGTGCCGTCACGGTACCCCTGAGGTTCCGGTGATCGACACCATAGTCGTCACGGGTGCTGGCTGCTGACCGCGATCACCTCGCCGGTGAGGTAGGACGCGTGGTCGCTGCCCAGGAACACCATCACGGTCGCCACCTCCCACGGCTCCGCGGCCCGGCTCGGCGCCACCGCGTTGACCCGGATCCCGTGCGCGGCAACGTCCTTCGCCGCGCAGCGGGTCAGCGCCAGCACGCCCGCCTTCGCCGCCGCGTAGTGCGCCTGCCCGCTGCGCCCGCCAGCCGACCACCGACGCGTTGTTCACCACCGCGCCGCCGCCCCGCTCGACCCGCAGCCGCAGCGCCGCCCGCGTGCAGCGGACGGTCCCGGTCAGCGTCACGTCGAGCACCCGGGTTCCACTCTTCGTCGGTCATCTCCAGCACCGACGCGGTCCCGCCCAGGCCGGCGTTGTTGATCAGCACGTCGAGCCGGCCGAAGTGCGCGGCAGCCCCCGTGATCAAGGCCTGGACCTCGGCCTCGTCGGTGACGTCGCCGAAGTCCGCCGTCAGCCCGGCCGCGGTCGAGGCGAGGCGGCGTTCGTGCTGGTCGCCGACGACCACCCGCGCGCCCTCCTCGAGACAGCGCCGTGCAGCGGCGGAGCCGATGCCGGTACCGGCCGCCGCGGTGACCAAGACGACCTTGCCGGCCAGCAGGTGCCGGCCGGCCGGGTAGGGCGGGATCACGGGCGGGCCTCCCGGGGCACGCCGAGCACGCGCTCGGCGATGATGTCGCGCTGGATCTCGTTGGACCCGCCGTAGATCGTGTCCACCCGGCTGATCAGGTACAACCGCTGCCACTCGGCCAACTCGTCACCCGGTGCCACGAGGCCGGCCGCGCCGAGCACGTCCATCGCCAGCTCGCCGAGCGAGCGGTGCCAAGTGGCCCAGACCAACTTCGTCACCGACGCGCCGGCGGCTTCGCCGATGGTGCGCAGCGCGTGCGCGCATCACCTCCAGGCTCAGCCGCGCCCGGGCGACCAGCGCGTCCAGCTCGCGGCGGAAGCCGACCTGCTGGCCGAGCGTCGCCGCGCCGCGTCGAGCGCGAGCGTCCGCGTCGCCACCGCCCAGCCGCCTCCGGCCTCGCCGACCACGAGGCCGCGGGCCGTGCGAGCGCCGTCGAAGAACACCTCGTTGAACTCCGAGCCGCCGGTCAGTTGCGTGATGGGATGAACCTCGACGCCCGGCTGGTCCATCGGCACCAGCAGGTACGACAACCCCGCGTGACGCTCGCGCTGGCTGGCCGGATCGCGCGGATGCCCCGGTTCGGGCTGGCGCTCACCAAGCGCGCGGTGAACCAGGCGCGGAGACGTCGGCCGACCCACTCGCCGGCATGGACGCCCGGTCGATGCGGGACGCCCGTGGATCTTGACCTGCCGCCCGCCGTGGTGGCTTCCGGGACGAGGTACGGACGCCGCCTACCGTGCGGCGCGCACGACGTTGCGGGTGCACGGCGCGGTCGGCTACCCGCTCGAGTACGACCTGGGACTGTGGCCGACGAAGGTGCGCGCGTCTCGGTCGGCGTGGGGAACCCAGTCGTGGCACCGGGAACGGGTGCTCAGGTCGCTTTCGAGTCGATGACCAGCTTGCCGTCCTCCCGCGTCACCCGCACCTCCCGGTCTTGCTCGGACGAGGAGTCGCCCTTGGTGTAGCTGACGTCGACCGGCACGTTCACCGAGCCGTCCGCGTTCTTCGTGACGCCCTGCGCGTTCTGCGAGCTCACGTCGCTGAACTGGGACCAGTACTGCCGGAACCCGTCCTGGCCGCCGAACTGCGCCTGGGCGTTGCCGGACAGCATCGCGAACCGCTCGGCCGTGTTCTGCACGTCGCCGTAGTAGGCGATCACGAGCTCGCCGGCCTCGCTGAATTCGATCGGCTCGTTCGCCGTGCTCGTGCTCGCGTCGTCGGATGGCGACGGTGTCGTCGTCGAGGACGGCTCCGGCGGCTCGGACCGCTGGGCCGTCGATTGGTCGACGGCGCCGCCCGGCGAGGCGTTGCCGCTGGACTTCCTGTCGTTGTTGAGCATCAGGATCGCGGCCACCACACCGGCCACCACGAGCAGCGCGGTGAACGCGACGATGGCCAGGTTGCGGCGCGAGGGGTCGGTGGTCCGCGGCGGCGGTGCGGCCGCGGTCGGCAGGGTGGTGGCGGGCGCGGCCGGCCGGGTCGGGTGGGGCGCCGGCGCGGGCAGCACGGCGACCGGCCGTGTCGGCTCGGGCATGGCGGCGGCCGGGGTGGGCTTCATCGGCTCGGTCTTCGCGGCGGCGGGGTTGGCGAGCGCGGCGGCCGCGACGACCATGGTCGGCCGGGTCGCCGGGTCGGGCCGCATCAGGTTGGACAGCGTGTCGGCGAGCGGGCCGGCGTTGTGCGGCGGCCGCACGTTGCCGGACGCGACGGCGTGCAGCAGGGCCAGCGGGTTGGAGTTCGTGCCGAAGGGCGGGCGGCCCTCGACGGCGTGGTAGAGCGTCGAGCCGAGGGAGTACACGTCGGACGCGCGGCTCGGGTCCCCGCCGCGGGCGATCTCGGGCGCGAGGTAGGCGGGTGTGCCGGCGATGCCGGTCTGCGTGGTGACCGTGCCTTCGTCGAGTGCCTTGGAGATGCCGAAGTCGGTGATCTTCACGGTGCCGTTGTCGGCGAGCAGGATGTTGCCCGGCTTGACGTCGCGGTGCACGATGCCGACCGCGTGCGCGGCGGCGAGCGCGGACGCGACCTGCTTTCCGATCTCGGCGACCTCCTCGGGTGGGAGCGTGCCGCGCTCGGTGAGCACCGCGGAGAGGCTGCGGGAGGGCAGGAACTCCATCACCAGGCAGGGGTCGCCCTCGTGCTCGGCGACGTCGAACATCGCGATCGCGTTGCGGTGTTGCAGGCGGGCGGCGATCCGCGCCTCGCGCATGGCTCGTCGTCGGGTCTCCTCGGACTGCGCTTCCGATACCGCGTAGCGGACCAGCAGGCGCTTGATTGCGACCGTTCGGCCGAGGCGCTCGTCCTCCGCCTTCCACACCACACCCATCGCGCCGCTGCCGACCTGCTCAAGTAACCGATAACGGCCAGCGACCAGTGCACCCTTCTCGATGACCAGGTCTCCTCGCGTGCGTCGTCTCCAGGTCCCCGACCCGTCGCCCGAGAATATCGAACCAGTACCAAGGCGGGACGCCCCAGGCAACCAAGCAACTGTTCGATTAGATCACGGTATGCGACTCACCGAGGACCAGCTGTCGTTGCGCGACACCGTGCGCCGGCAGCTGACCAGGGCGGCCGACCCGTGGCCGGCGCTGACCGGGATCGGCGCGCCGGCGCTGCTCGTGCCGGCGCGGTCCGGTGGGCTGGGCGCCGGACCGGCCGAGGTGTTCGTCGTGCGGTACGAGCTGGGTCGCACGCTGGCCGCCGCTCCGATGCTGGGCTCGGTGCTTTCCGCGACCGCGCTCGTCTCCGCGGGCGCGGAACCCGCGTCGGTGGTGCGGGTCGCGGGCGGCGAGGTCACCGCGCTGGCGTGCACGGCCGGTCGACCCCGGCGTGCACCGCGCGGCGGACCGGGGATGGCTGGCTCGTGTCGGGCTCGGCCGCGTACGTGCTGGACGGCGACACCGCGAGCCTCCTGCTGGCGCTCGCGCGGACCGACGACGGCCCGGCGCTCTTCGAGGTCGAGCCGGCCGC
>NZ_JBOHGB010000070.1:0-34977 GCF_050699935.1 Actinophytocola sp. | reverse complement strand
GTGCGGCGCGCCGCACGTCGTGCTGGTCGGCAAGGGCATCACGTTCGACACCGGCGGCATCTCGATCAAGCCGGCCGACGGCATGCACCTGATGCGCACCGACATGTCCGGCGGTGCCGCCGTGATCGCTACCGTCCAGGCCATCGCCCGGCTCGGGCCCGACGTGCGGGTGACCGGTCTGGTGCCGTGCGCGGAGAACCACGTGTCCGGAACGGCATATCGCCCCGGCGACGTCGTCCGGCATCACGGCGGCCGAACCACCGAGGTGACCAACACCGACGCCGAGGGCCGCATGATCATGGCGGACGCGCTGGCCTACGCCGCCGCCAGCCTGTCGCCGGACCTGCTCGTCGATGTCGCCACGCTGACCGGTGCGATGAAGGTGTCGCTCGGCCTGCGTACCGGCGGCGTGTTCACGAACTCCGACGACGTGGCCGACCGCGTGCTCGCCGCCGGGGAACGGGCCGGCGAGCAGTGGTGGCGCATGCCGCTGTCGTCGGACGCCGGCTCGGTGCACGACGAGTTCATCGAGGCCGTGCGCAGTGACATCGCCGATGTCCGGCAATGCCCACCCGGACCGGGCGGGATCGCGGCCGCGATGTTCCTGCGGGAGTTCACCGGCGGCGTGCCGTGGGCACACCTGGACATCGCGGGCCCGGCCCGTGCGGAACGGACCTATGACGAGGTGACTGCCGGCGCGACCGGGTTCGCGGCGCGGACCTTGATCGAGCTGGTGTCGGCATACGGCCTCGGTAGCTGAGCCTGGTTGGCGAACGCGCGGTCGAACAGCGCGAACTTGGCCAGGAACACCGGCCCGCTCGCGGCGAGGTAGCCCAACGCCAGCATGACCGCTCGCCAGCCCTGACCGCTGACGAGCGGCAGAAGTAAGAGCCCGGTGAGCGTGGAGAGCCCGATCGAGGCGAGGCCACCGAGCAGCGTCACCGTGAAGTACGTGGTCAGCTGGTGGTGCAGTTGGCCGCGGTCGGTGTCGCGCCAGGCCCAGTAGCGGACCATCAGGAAGTGCGGCGCCGAGCCGGCGAGGAAGGCGAGCGTGCTGGCCACCGTCGCGTCGGTCGAGCCGAGCCCGTAGACGGTCAGCAGGACCAGCTGGCTGATGCCCGTGGCGATCGCGGACGCGACCGTGAACCGTGCGAACCGGATCCGCACGGGCCCTCTGACCAGCAGTGTTATCGCCACATCGCCAAGCTATCGGGCGGCGGCTGAATGCACTCTCAGGAACAACCCCGAGATCCGCCGGACTTCGCCCGGGCCCGGGTCAGGGTAGGACCGAGCGGTACACCTCGACAGTCCGCTCGGCCGCGCTCGCCCACGAGAACTCCCGCTCCGCCCGCTCCCGGCCGGCCTTGCCCATCCGCCGGGCCTGGTCCGGGTCGGCGAGCACCCGGTTGACCGTGTCCGCGAGTGCCGTCCGGAAAGCCGGTTCGTCCGCCGGGTCGTAGTGCACGAGCAGGCCGGTCTCGCCGTCCTCGACCACTTCGGGGATGCCGCCGACATCGGACGCGACGACCGCCGTCCCGCAGGCCATCGCCTCGAGGTTGACGATCCCGAGCGGCTCGTAGACCGACGGGCAGACGAACACGGTCGCGTGGCTGAGCAGCTGGCGGACCTCGGCCGGCTGCAGCATCTTCCGGATCCAGATCACTCCCGGCCGCACCGCCGCGAGCTCGGATACCGCGGCCGCGGTCTCCGCGGCGATCTCCGGCGTGTCCGGTGCGCCCGCGCACACCACGAGCTGCGCGGTCGGGTCCATGCGGTGTGCGGCGGCGATCAGGTGCCCCACGCCCTTCTGCCGGGTGATCCGCCCGACGAACACGACGATCGGCCGGTCCGGGTCGACGCCGTGGCGGTGCAGCGCGTCGTCGTCGGTGACCGGGTGGTACGCGGCCGCGTCGATACCGTTGCGAACCACGCGCACCTTTCCGGGGGGCAGCGCCGGGTAGCAGGCGAGCACGTCGTCACGCATGCCCGAGCTGACCGCGATGATCGCGTCGGCCGCCTCGTAGCAGGTCCGCTCGACCCACGACGAGAGCCGGTAGCCGCCACCGAGCTGCTCGGCCTTCCACGGCCGGCGCGGCTCTAGCGAGTGCGCGGTGATCACGTGCGGGAAGCCGTAGAGGATCTTGGCGAGGTGCCCGGCGAGGTTGGCGTACCAGGTGTGCGAGTGGACCAGGTCCACGTCGTCGACCGCGGCCGTGATCGACAGGTCCGCGGACAGCGTCCGCAGCGCCTGGTTCGCGTGTTCCAGGCCCGGTGCCGGGTTGTGCGAGTGCACGCCGTCGGTGGAACGCGGCGCGCCGAAGCAGTGCACATCGACATCGACGAGCTCGCGCAACCGGGGGACGAGGAACTCGACGTGAACCCCCGCGCCGCCATAGACCTCGGGCGGCCATTCGCGGGTCAGCAGGCCGATGCGCACGCCTGTCACGGTAGCCGCGCCCGCTACGGCGCGGTTAGGGTCGGCTCGTGAAGGGCCAGCCGCACGTGCTCGCCATCGTGCTCGCCGGTGGTGAGGGGAAACGGTTGTGGCCGCTGACGGCGGACCGCGCGAAGCCGGCGGTTCCGTTCGGCGGCAACTACCGGCTGATCGACTTCGTCCTGTCGAACCTCGTCAATGCCGGCTACCACCGGTTGTGCGTGCTGACCCAGTACAAGTCGCATTCGCTGGACCGACACATCTCCACGACCTGGCGCCTGTCGAGCGTGCTCGGGCAGTACATCACCCCGGTGCCGGCGCAGCAGCGGCTCGGCCCGCGCTGGTACACCGGCAGCGCGGACGCGATCTTCCAGTCGCTGAACCTCGTGTACGACGAGCGGCCGGACCAGATCGTCGTGTTCGGCGCGGACCACGTGTACCGGATGGATCCGTCGCAGATGGTCTCCCAGCACGTCGACTCCGGTGCGGGCGTGACCGTCGCCGGCATCCGGGTGCCGCGCACCGAGGCCAAGGCGTTCGGCTGCATCGACTCCGACCGGCACGGCCAGATCACCCGGTTCCTGGAGAAGCCGGCCGAGCCGCCGCACGTCCCGGACGACCCGGACGTGACGTTCGCGTCGATGGGCAACTACGTGTTCCGCACAGACGTGCTGCTCGAGGCGCTGCGCGCGGACGCCGCCAACCCCGAGTCGATGCACGACATGGGCGGCGACATCATCCCGATGCTCGTGAAGGGCGGCAGCGCGATGGTCTACGACTTCGACGACAACGAGGTGCCGGGAGCCACCGAGCGGGACCGGGGCTACTGGCGCGACGTCGGGACGCTCGACGCCTACTACGACTCCCACCAGGACCTCGTGTCCGTGCACCCGGTGTTCAACCTGTACAACCAGCGCTGGCCGATCCGCACGGCCACCCCGCCGCTGCCGCCGGCCAAGTTCGTCAGCTCCGGCTCGGCGGTCGCGTCGATGGTCGGGCCGGGGTCGATCATCTCCGGCGCGGCCGTGCGCGAGTCGGTGATCGGCGCGGACGTGCAGATCGAGGATGGCGCGGACGTCGAGGGCAGCGTTCTGCTGCCGGGCGTGCGGATCGGCCGGGGCGCGGTCGTGCGCCGGGCGATCCTCGACAAGAACGTCACGGTCGGCGACGGCGCGGGGATCGGCGTCGACCTGTCCGCGGACCGGGACCGGTTCACGGTGAGCGCCGGCGGGGTCGTCGTGCTCGGAAAGGGTGAGCAGGTCGAGTAGTTTCCCCCTCCTGTGGGCCGGTTCAGGCGTTTAATTTCAAGGTATGTATCCCGGACAGCCACCACCGCCGCCGGAGAACGACCCGTACCGGTCGGTGTGGCAGATGAGCCAGGTTGGCGAAGAGACCCGGCGCAAGCGTTTCGGCAACCTCAAGCTCGGCACGGGCATCATCGCGGGGTTGGTCGGGTTCGCGCCGTTCGGCGTGGTCGCGAGCGCGTTGTGGGGATGGTGGTCGGGAGAGTCGGACATGCACGGCGGAGGCTGGGCGGTCGTCGTGATCGGGCTGGCGGCCGGGTCGCTGGTGGGCGGGTTCGTCGCCTCGGAGGGTTAGCCGGGTGCCCGATCCACGGTTGCTTCTCTCAGTGGGCCTTCGCGGCGACGAGTAGGCCGTCGCCCAGGGGCAGCAGCACCGGGACCAGGCGATCGTCCTCCCGGACCGCCCGGGCGACCTCGCGCAGGGCGACCGTCTCGGCGTCGCGGCGGGCCGGGTTCGCTACCTGGCCGGACCACAGGACGCTGTCGAACGCGATCACTCCACCCGGCCGCAGCAGCCGGACTCCCTGCTCGTGGTAGTTCGGGTACTCGGGCTTCGCGGCGTCGACGAACAGCAGGTCGTAGGCTTCCTCGGTGAGCCTCGGCAGCACGTCCAGCGCGCGACCCATGATCAGCCGCGTGCGTCCGGAGGCGATGCCGGCCTCGGTGAACGCCCGCTTGGCCGCGTTCTGGTGCTCCGGCTCGACGTCGATCGAGGTCAGCACGCCGTCGGGGGCCATGCCACGCAGCAGGTACAGCCCGCTCACGCCCGCACCGGTGCCGATCTCCACTACGGCCTTCGCCCGCAGCACCGTGGCCAGGAAGCGCAGGGCCGCGCCACCGCCCGAGGAGATGGGCGCGCAGCCCAGCTCGACGCCCTGGGCGCGGGCCGAGGCGAGCGTGTCGTCCTCGGTCAGGTAGCCCTCGACGTACGCGTTCAGCGCGTCCGAGTCGATCGTCGGCGTATCGGATGCCACGAAGTGTGAGGTTAGCGTTGTCCGAGCGGAATCGGGTGAACGCGGCGCGAGCGGGACGCGTTCATTTCTCAGGTGGCTCTCAGGCACCTCTCACTACGTTCACATTCAGATCGCCGATTATCTAGGTGGAGGTTTGCAGACAGGGGGTAACAGGTGATCTGGGACGGGCCGCTGAGGGTGGGAACAGGATGAGCGAGATCGACGTTAAGCGGAGCAGTGGGGCAGACGGCCCCAGGGAGGTGACTACCCGCCCGATGCAGACGCAGTCGACCGGCGCGGTCCTTGCCGGAGCGCAACCCGTCCAGCTGGACGAGCAGTCCAACTGGACACCGCCATCGTGGGACGAGGTCGTGCGTGAGCACGCGGACCGCGTCTACCGGCTTGCCTACCGGCTTACCGGTAACGCGCACGACGCCGAGGACCTCACCCAGGAGACGTTCATCCGCGTGTTCCGCTCCCTGGCCAACTACAAGCCGGGCACTTTCGAGGGCTGGCTGCACCGCATCACCACCAACCTGTTCCTTGACATGGCGCGCCGTCGTTCTCGGCTGCGCATGGAGGGACTGCCCGAGGACACCGACCGGCTGGCGGGCGATGACCCGAGCCCGGAGCAGGTCTATGCCGAGACACATCTCGACCCCGATCTGCAGGACGCCCTCGACGAGCTGCCGCCCGAGTTCCGGGCAGCTGTCGTGCTCTGCGACGTGGAAGGCCTGTCGTATGAGGAGATCGGCGCAACCCTCGGCGTGAAGTTGGGTACTGTGCGGAGCAGGATCCACCGGGGGCGACAGGCTTTGCGCGCGTCGCTGGAGCGGCGCAGGGAACTGGTATCGGAGGGTAGGTCGTGACCGACGAGCGCGGTTGGGGTCTGTCCGAACAGCATCTGCTGCCGGACGCCGTGGTGGCGTTCGCCGATGGTGAGCTGTCGCCGACGGCGCATGACCGGGCGGCCGCACACATGGCCAGGTGCGCGCACTGCCTGGCCGACATCGTCGCCCAGCGGCAGGCGAGGTTCGCGGTCCAGTCGGCCGACGCCCCGGCCGTGCCGGCCGCATTGCTCGCCACGCTGCGCGCCATTCCCCAGCGGGTCGACATGCCCGCGACGCCGGACGGCCTCGCGGTGACCGACGACGGCCAGCTGGTCGTCGTGCAGAAGCCCGACCAGATGCCCGCGGCGCCGGCCCCTTTTGGGTCGAGCACACCGCTCGGCTCGTCCGCCAAGCTCGGTGAGGGGCGAGCGGTTCTCGGCCGCCGGCCCGGACGCCGTGCGGCTCAGGGTGCTGGTGTCGTCGTGTCCGGCCTCGTGCTCGGCGCTCTCGCGCTCGTGACGACGAGCGGCTCCGACGAGCCCGAGCGGCGGACTCCGCCGGACACCTACCGGCCCGCGGTCGCCGGCGCGGACAACGTTCAGCAAGCCGGTTTCGGCACCTTTCGCACGGCCGGGCGCTGACCGCTACGCCAACTTCACCGGTGGTCAGGCAGGCTGGTGACCGATGAACGACCAGGTGACCCCCGAGCCGAACGGTGATGGCTCCGACCGCCCCCGACTCGGGCCTCGTCCGCTGCACCGGCCCGAGGTAGACCCCACCAGCGCGGCCGTGTTCGGCCGCCCGGCTGGCGTGGATGGTGCGTTTTCGCCGCAGGCCGGCGGACCCGCGGGTGGCCGCTCGGTGTTCAGCGAGATGAAGGTCGCCCCGCCCCCGCCCGAGTCGCTGGCCGATGCGTTCGGCCGCCCCTCGGGCACCACCGAGGTGCTGCAACGCCCGCCTGCCGATGACGTTCCGGGTGGCGTCGACCCGTGGGATGACGAGGCGGCGGGGGACCCCTGGCGTGACCCGGCCGCGGGTGCGATGATCGGCCCGCCGGCCCTCGGCGCGGACGATGCGAAACTCGACGCGGACAAGAAGACCAAGAGCCGGCCGACCGGTCAGCTGCTCAGCGTGCCCGAGCTGATCTTCGGGCGGCGGGTCAAGGTCACCGCGCTGCTCACCCTCGCACTGGTCGCGCTGCTCATCGGCGGCGCGGGTGGCGTCGCCGGCTGGTACATCGCCCGCAGTGGCGACTCGCTGCGCAGTGACGTGACGCTGGCCGAGGTGAGCCCCGGCAAGGAGCGCGCGGCAGGCTCGGTGGCCGACATCTCCAACCGGGTGCGCCCGGCGGTCGTGTCCCTCGAGGTCAAGGTCGGCGACTCCGGCGGGTCCGGCTCCGGCGCGGTGATCGACAGCGGTGGTTACATCCTCACCAACAACCACGTCGTCACGCTCGGCGGCTCTGTCGAGGAGGGCCAGGACATCGCGGCCGTCTTCAACGACGGCACGCGGGTGAGGGCGGCGATCGTCGGCCGCGACCCGAAGACCGACCTGGCCGTGCTCAAGATCGACGTACCGAACCCGACCGTGCTCCAGCTCGGCCGCTCCGCGGACCTCGCGGTGGGCGACATCGTGATCGCCATCGGCTCCCCGCTGGGCTTTGCCGACACGGTCACCCAGGGCATCGTCAGCGCCCTGCACCGCGCCGTGGTCTCGCCGGGGTCCAGCGGCGAGCCGGCGATCTACGACGGCATCCAGACGGATGCCGCGATCAACCGCGGCAACTCGGGCGGTCCGCTCGTCGACTCCACCGGCGCACTGGTCGGCATCAACACCAACCTCCAGGGCGCGGACGGCGGCACCGGCAACATCGGTCTCGGCTACGCGATCTCCATCGACTACGCGCGCCCGATCATCGAGACGCTGATCCGGCGCGGCGAGGTGCGGCATGCCGACCTCGGCGTCAACGCCGCCTCGGTGTCCGCCGAGACCTCCGACGGCGCCCGGGTCCAGAACGTGAAGGACGGCAGCGCGGCCGCGAAGGCCGGCATCCAGCAGGGCGACGTGATCACCAAGGTCGGTGACCAGGCGATAGGCGACGTCGCGGAGCTGTTCGTCGCCGTGCGCACGCACAGGGTCGGCGACGCGGTACCGGTCGTACTGGCGAGGGGCGGCCGGGAGCTGACGGTTCGGGTCACCCTGCAGTCCGATTGATTGGCTACGCTGGAAAGCGTTGAAGTTGGCGCGGCGGAGGTAGGCCACAGTGTTCGACAGCATCGGCTGGGCCGAGATCCTCATCCTGGTTGTGGCGGGCCTGTTCATCCTCGGGCCGGAACGGCTGCCGTCGGCCGCCGCGTGGCTCGGTCGTAGCGTCCGCAAGGTTCGCGAGTACGCGACGGGCGCCCGCGAGCAGCTCCGCACGGAGATGGGCGACGATTTCGACGAGCTCCGCAAGCCGCTGCAGGATCTCCAGCAGTTGCGCAACTTCGACCCGCGCCGCGCGGTGACCAAGCATCTCTTCGAGGACGTCGAGTCCGGCAACGGCCACACCAAGGCCAACGGCCACACACCGCCCTCACCGGCCCCCGCGAAGAGCGAGAAGCCTGCCTCGCCACCTCCTGGCGACAAGGCCCCCTTCGATCCCGACGCCACCTGACGCACCCCCTCCGTAGCCGTTCACGCTGATCGTGTCCGCGTCAGCGACAGTACACCTGTATCGAACACATGTGCAACACATCTGTCTGACACAGACGTTTGAGACGGTGGTACGGTGAGACCATGGGAAATCGGGAAGCACTGCTGGACGGCGCCGAGCGCTGCCTGGCCGACAAGGGTTACGCGCGCACCACCGCGCGGGACATCGCCTCGGCCGCCGGGGTGAGCCTCGCCGCGATCGGCTATCACTACGGCTCGAAGGACGAGCTGCTGAAGGTCGCGCTGCGGCAGTCACTGACGAGGTGGGGCGACGAGGTCAGCGACGTGCTGCGCAAGCGCGACTACTCGGTCGACGGGAACGCCAACCGGTTCGTTGCGACCTGGCAGCGGGTGATCGAGTCCTTCGCGCGGTCGGCCAAATTATGGGCGGTCCAGTTCGAGCTGCTGTCCGTTCTGGAGCGGGAGCCGGAGCTCCGCGAGTCGTTCGCCGCCGAGACCCGCCAGTCCCGCATCGCGCTCGCCGAGCTGTTCGGCGCCATCACCGAGGACGACGAGGAGGCAGAGAAGATCGGCGCCTTCTACCAGGCGCTGCTGGCCGGCTTGGCCGCATTGTGGCTGGGCGATCCGCGGTCCGTGCCGTCGGGCGCGGACCTTCTCGAGGCCGTGAAGTTGGTCGCTCTCGACGTGTTGCCGGAAAGGGAGTGATCAGGCCGGGGAGACCGACAACATCCGGCCGGCGAGTCCGCGTGCGCGGGTCGACAGCTTGGTCGCGATGTCCGTGAGCACCTTAGACGCCTCGGCGTCCGGCACCGACGCGACGAACGGCACTCCGTTGTCGCCCGCTTCGCGCAGCCGCGGGTCGAGCGGCACCTTGCCCAGCATCGGCACGTCCGCACCGACCGACTTCGACAGCGACTCGGCCACCACCGTGCCGCCGCCTGTGCCGAACGGCTCCATCCGCGACCCGTCGGGCAACTCCAGCCACGACATGTTCTCGATGACGCCGGCCAGCCGCTGGCGGGTCTGCAGGGCGATCGCACCGGCACGCTCGGCGACTTCGGCGGCGGCCTGCTGTGGCGTGGTGACCACGAGGATCTCCGCGTTGGGGATCAGCTGCGCCACAGAGATCGCGATGTCGCCGGTACCCGGCGGGAGGTCGAGCAGCAGCACGTCGAGGTCGCCCCAGAACACGTCGGAGAGGAACTGCTGGAGCGCGCGGTGAAGCATCGGGCCGCGCCACACGACGGGAGTGTTGCCTTGGGTGAACATGGCGATCGAGATGACCTTCACGCCGTTCGCCTCGGGCGGGAGGATCATCTTCTCCACCCGTGTCGGGCGGCCGGTGGCGCCGAGCATGCGGGGCACCGAGTGCCCGTAGATGTCGGCGTCCACCACGCCGACCGACAGCCCGCGCGCAGCCATCGCCACCGCGAGGTTGACCGTGATACTCGACTTGCCGACCCCGCCCTTGCCGGACGCGACGCAGTACACCCTGGTCAGCGATCCCGGTTCGGCGAACGGGATTCGTGGCTCCTCCGCGTCGCCGCGCAGCTTGCGGCGCAACTCCGTGCGCTGCTGGTCGCTCATCACGTCCAGCTCGACCGCGACGTGCCGCACGCCGGCGACTTCGGACACCGCGGCGGTTACGTCACGGGTGATCTTGTCGCGGAGCGGACAGCCGGCGACCGTCAGGTAGATCTCCACGTTGACGGTGCCGTTCTCGCCGATGGTCACGTTCTTGACCATGTCGAGTTCGGTGATCGGCTTGTGGATCTCCGGATCCTCGACGCGGGTCAGCGCGGCGCGCACCGCCTCCACGTCGGGAACCTGAGTTGGCTCGCTGGTCGTCACATATTCCATGCTACGGGCACTCTCGCACCGCCGGTCCGGTGACCGCGTCCGCCGCCGTGCGGCTATGAACGCGCATTCCGTAACATCTGGATCGTGGCGGAGCCAGCCGTGACCCGGCGGTTGACCGGGAGCGAAATGGACGCGTGGCGCTCGTTCTTGCGGGCGCACGCGCGGTTGTCGCGGGTGCTCGAGAGCGAGTTGGTCGCCAAGCATCCGCTGTCCCTCGGTGGTTATGACGTGCTCGTTCAGCTCGCCGAGGCGCCTGACCGGCGGCTGCGGATGGCCGAGCTCGCCGATGCCGTCCTGCTGTCCCGATCAGGCGTTACGCGGCTGGTGGACCGGCTCGAGATGGCCGGCATGGTGACCCGCGAGCGCTTCGAAAGTGATGGACGCGGGGTCGTCGCGGTGCTCACCACCAAGGGCGTGGACACACTTCGCGAGGCGGCCCGGACGCACCTGGCCGGCGTCATGCGGCACTTCGTCGAGCACTTCGAGCCCGACGAGCTGACCGAGTTCGGCGCCTTGTGCTCCCGGCTCACCGATTAGCTCAGCCGTCCGCCCAGCGGGCGTCGTCGCGGACGGACTCGGCCGGCGGGCGCCGCCGCGGGCGGAGGTCCTTGCGCAACCGGTCCAGCTCGCCACGCAGGTAGTCACGGGTGGCCACCTCGCCGATCGCGAGTCGCAGCGCGGCCAGCTCGCGGGCCAGGTAGTCGGTGTCCTCCTTGGTCTGCGCGGCGCGTGCGCGGTCCTCCTCGAGCGAGACCCGGTCCCGGTCGTCCTGCCGGTTCTGGGCGAGCAGGATCAGCGGCGCGGCGTAGGCGGCCTGGGTCGAGAAGGCCAGGTTGAGCAGGATGAACGGGTACGGGTCCCAGCGCAGGTTCAGCGCGACGAGATTCAGTGTGATCCACGTGATCACGAGCATCGTCTGCCAGAACAGGAACTTCCCGGTGCCGAGGAACCGCGCGAGCCGTTCGGAGAGCCGCGCGAATGCCTCCGGGTCGAACGAGAGCCGCAGCCGGTGCGGCGCGCGCGGCTGGTCGAGCTTGCGGCGGGACAGTAGTTCAGGCATTGGCGGTCTCGCCTTCCGCCGCGGCCGGCTCCCACGGACCGCCCTCGCGCCAGCCGGCGGGTAGCAGGTGGTCCAGCACGTCGTCGACCGTGACCGCGCCGACCAGGTGGTCGGTGTCGTCGACGACCGGGCCGCAGACCAGGTCGTAGGCGGCGAAGTAGCGGGTGACGTCGGTGAGCGACGCGTCGGGTGGCAGCCGCGCGAGCTCCGCGTCCACGGCGCCGGCGACCAGCTCGGACGGCGGTTCGCGCAGGAGCCGCTGCAGGTGCACGCAGCCGATGTAGCGGCCGGTGGGCGTGGCCGACGGCGGCCGGCACACGAACACCATGCTGGCCAGTGCCGGGGTGATGTCGGGGTTGCGCACCAGGGCGAGCGCCTCGGCGATCGTCGCGTCCGGGCTCAGCACGATCGGCTCGGGCGTCATCAGGCCGCCCGCGGTGTCGGCGGAGTAGGCGAGGAGGCGGCGGACCGGGTCGGACTCCTCGGACTCCATCAGCTCGAGCAGCCGGTCCTGGTCGATCTCGGGGAGCTCGCCGAGCAGGTCGGCGGCGTCGTCGGGGTCCATCGCCTCGAGGATGTCGGCCGCGCGCTCCTCGCCCAGATGCGCGAGCAGCTCCTTCTGGTCCGCCTCGGGCAGCTCCTCGAAGACGTCCGCGAGCCGCTCGTCGTCGAGGCTGTCGGCCACCTCGTAGCGCCGCTTGGCCGGCAGCTCGCGCAGTGCGGCGGCGACGTCGGCGGCGCGCATCGTGTCGAAGACGGCGAGCAGCTTGTCGGTGCCCTGCGGAACGGAGGACAGCTCGATGACGCCCGGCCCGCGCACCTCCTCCCAGTGCAGCACCTGGATCGGCCCGCGGCGGCCGAGCCGACCGGTGCGCCGCTGGATCGCGACCCGGCCAAGCACCCAGTCGCGGGTCCGGGTCGGCTCCATCGCGGCGTCGACCACGACCGCGGTGGCGTCGGTCGCCGCGATCTGCACCCGTGCGTCGAGCAACTGGCCCACGACGAGGACCTCGTTGGGGCGCTGGTGGAAGCGGCGCAGGTTGACCGAGCCCGTGGCCAGCGTGACCGCGTTGGTGTCGATCGAGGTCACGCGCAGCATGGGTACGAAGATCCGGCGCCGGGTCGCCAGCTCGACGACCGCGCCGAGGACCCGCGGCGACTGGCGGTCGGTCCGCAGGGCGGCCACCACGTCACGGATCTTGCCGATGGACTCGCCGTCCGGTCCGAACACCGGCAGGCCGACGAGCTGTGCGACGAACACCCTGCTCACGGAGCCCACGGCGATCAGGCTAGCCGTTCGGCCAGCGATCCACCCGGCGCTCAGCCCCGCGTCGGGGTGCGGGCGGTTCGGTGCCCGTGGCGTCGGTGACATGTGGGCGGCGCCGATCCCGCCCGCGCCTTAGGGTCACCCGCAGGTAGCAGGGTTGGAGGCACGATGCGCTCACCTAAGGACTTCTTCCGCCCCCTGGCGGTCGGCGCGCCGGAACCGGTGCGGCAGATCCCGTTCCGCCCCTCGCGGATGATCCACTTCTTCGACCCGGGCAACGAGAAGATGGCCGCGAAGGTCCCCGACATGGTCGGGCGGGCCGATGTCCTGCTCGGGAACCTCGAGGACGCGGTCGCCGCGGACCGCAAGGAGGCCGCGCGGGCCGGGCTGGTGCGCATCGTCCGCGACACCGACTTCGCGGACACCCAGCTCTGGACCCGGGTCAACAGCCTCGACTCGCCGTGGGTACTGGACGACCTCCTCACACTGGTGAGCGAGATCGGCGACCGGCTCGACGTGATCATGATCCCCAAGGTCGAGGGCCCCGAGGACATCCACTACGTCGACCGCCTCCTCGCCCAGCTCGAAGCCCGCGCGAAGCTCGAACGGCCACTGCTCGTGCACGCGATCCTCGAGACCGCGAGCGGCGTCGCCCGCGTCGAGGAGATCGCCCTGGCGAGCCCGCGCATGCAGGGCATCTCGCTCGGCCCGGCCGACCTCGCCGCCAACCGCCGGATGAAGACGACCAGGGTCGGCGGCGGTCATCCCGGCTACCTGGTGCGCACCGACCCCGTGTCCGGCGACCTGAACGAGGGGCGCACGACCTACCAGCAGGACCTGTGGCACTACACGGTCGCCCGCATGGTCGACGCCTGTGTGGCCGCCGGGATCCTGCCCTACTACGGCCCATTCGGCGACATCCGCGACACCGTCGCCTGCGAGGACCAGTTCCGCAACGCCTACCTACTCGGCTGCGTCGGCGCGTGGAGCCTGCACCCGGCGCAGATCGCCATCGCCAGGAAGGTCTTCTCGCCCGACCCGGCCGAGGTCGCCTGGGCCCGCCGGGTCATCGCCGCGATGGGCGACGGTACCGGTGCCGTCATGCTCGACGGGAAGATGCAGGACGACGCCACGGTCAAGCAGTGCCAGGTCGTCGCCGAACTCGCCGACGAGCTGGCCAAGCGCGACCCGGACCTCGCCAGTGCCTATGACAGGGCCACGAAGGAGGCGCTCGCATGAGGCCGCGCCGGTCCGTCCTCTACATGCCCGGCGCCAACGAGCGCGCGCTCGAGAAGGCCAGGACCCTGCCGGCCGACGCACTGATCCTCGACCTCGAGGACGCCGTCGCCCCGGACGCGAAGGTCGCCGCGCGCGAGCGGGTGTGCGCCGCCGCGGCGTCCGGCGTGTACGGCCGGCGCGAGGTGACGATCCGGGTCAACGCCATCGGAACTCCGTGGCACGCCGACGATCTGGCCGCGGCCGGCAAGGCCGGGCCGGCCGCGGTCGTCGTGCCGAAGGTCGACTCGGCCGACGAGGTCCGCTCGATCGCGGCGGCACTGCCCGAGCACGTCCAGCTCTGGGCGATGATCGAGACGCCGGTCGCGGTGCTGCGCTGCGCGGAGATCGCCGCCGCGAGCGATCGGCTCGCCGCGCTCGTGCTCGGCACCAACGACCTCGCCAAGGAGATGCTGGCCGAGCAGGTACCCGGCCGCGGCCCGCTGCTCGGCCCGCTGTCGATGTGCGTGCTCGCCGCGCGGGCTGCCGGCAAGGTGATCCTCGACGGCGTCTACAACGATGTCCGCGACGCCGAGGGCTTCGAGGCGGAATGCCGGCAGGGCCGCGAGTTCGGCTTCGACGGCAAGACACTGATCCACCCGAGCCAGCTCGAGCCGTGCAACCGGATCTTCGCTCCGTCGGCCGAGGACGTGGCGCGGTCACGGAAGATCATCGACGCCTTCGAGGCAGCGCGCCGGGAGGGGCGCGGGGTGGTCACCGTCGATGGCCGGATGATCGAGAACCTGCACGTGGACAACGCCCGCCGGATCCTCGACCTGGCGGCCGCGGTCGAGGAGACCTAACCCGTGACCTGCCCGGCGTAGCATCGGGATCGAGGGATCCGGGAGGCTCGCCATGGTCTTTCTCTACATCCTCATCTTGGTCCTGATCGTCGCCGGAATCTGGGCGAGCAGCTGCGTTCGCGTGATCAAGCAGTACGAACGGGGACTCGTTTTCCGTTGGGGGCGCGTGCAAAGCGCCGTACGCGGGCCGGGTCTCGCGGTCATCGCGCCGGTCGCCGACCGCTTGCAGAAGGTCAACCTGCAGGTCGTCACCATGCCGGTGCCGGCCCAGGAGGGCATCACGCGCGACAACGTGACGGTGCGGGTCGATGCCGTCGTGTACTTCAAGGTCGTCGACCCCACACAGGCCATCGTGAACGTCGAGGACTACCGGTTCGCGATCGGTCAGGTCGCGCAGGCCTCGCTGCGGTCGATCATCGGCAAGAGCGACCTGGACGACCTGCTGTCCAACCGCGAGAAGCTCAACCAGGGCCTGGAGTTGATGATCGACACGCCCGCACTGGACTGGGGCATCCACATCGACCGCGTCGAGATCAAGGACGTGGCGCTGCCCGAAGCGATGAAACGCTCGATGTCGCGCCAGGCCGAGGCGGAGCGGGACCGCCGGGCCCGGGTCATCTCGGCCGACGGCGAGTTCCAGGCGTCCCAGAAGCTGTCCGATGCCGCGCGGGTCATGGCCGACACCCCGGCCGCGCTGCAGCTGCGGTTGCTGGAGACGGTCGTGGCGGTCGCGGCGGAGAAGAACTCGACGCTCGTGCTTCCGTTCCCGGTCGAGCTGCTCCGCTTTCTCGAACACGCTCGTGAGACGCCGGAATCGGTGAAGCCGATCAGGGAATCCGCTCCGCAACGTAGCGATGACGAGCAGTAGTTTCCCTGCACAGTGCGACAAACGGGCGTGACGGACCGTCAAAGATTGCGGTGATATAACGCACAGATCACGGTAAGGTCTTGCTCGGGCCCCACCCCATCGGGTGAGGGTGTGGCCATGGCCAAGCATCGTGTCAGCAAGGAGGGGCGAAGAAGGCTCTTCGGGAGCCGCGCCCGCGACGACCTGTTCGAGCGGAGCTTCCAAACCTGCCGCCGCTGCGGCAAGGACGTGTACGTGCTCGCCGAAGGCTGCCGCGGCTGCGGCGCCAGCCTGGAGTTCGCCGGACGACTGTTCTGAGTGGCCCTGCGCACCTTCGTGACGCGAACGAGCGTTAACGGCGCGATACTGACCGGTAATCCCAGTCTCGCCCGGAGGGAGCGCCGTCATGGCCCGCCTAGCCCAGACCGCCGGACTCACCGATGTGCAACAGGAGATCCTCGCGACGGTCCGGGACTTCGTGGACAAGGAGATCATCCCGCACGCGCAGCGGCTCGAGCACGACGACGCCTACCCGCAGGACATCGTCGACGGGATGAAGCAGATGGGGCTGTTCGGCCTCACGATCCCCGAGGAGTACGGCGGGCTCGGCGAGTCGCTGCTCACCTACGCGCTCGTGGTGGAGCAGATCGCCCGCGGCTGGATGAGCGTGTCGGGCGTGATCAACACCCACTTCATCGTGGCGCACATGGTTCGCCACCACGGGACCGACGAGCAGAAGCAGAACCTGTTGCCGCGGATGGCCTCCGGCGAGGTGCGCGGCAGCTTTTCGATGTCCGAGCCGGACCTGGGCTCGGACGTCGCCGCGATCAAGACCCGGGCGAGGCGCGACGGTGCCGACTACGTCGTCGACGGCGCGAAGATGTGGCTCACCAACGGTGGCACGTCGAACCTGATCGCGTTGCTGGTGAAGACCGACGAGGGCGCGGCGAAAGCACACCAGAACCTGACGGCGTTCCTGGTGGAGAAGCCGACCGGGTTCGGTGAGGTGGCGCCCGGGCTGACCATTCCCGGCAAGATCGACAAGATGGGCTACAAGGGCGTCGACACGACCGAGGCGGTGTTCGACGGCTACCGCATCGGCGCCGACAAGGTCCTCGGCGGCGCGCCGGGCCGGGGCTTCGCGCAGATGATGGACGGCGTCGAGGTGGGTCGGGTCAACGTGGCCGCGCGGGCGTGCGGCATCGCGATCCGGGCGTTCGAGCTGGCGGTGGACTACGCCCAGCAGCGCCACACGTTCGGCAAGCCCATCGCCGCGCACCAGGCGATCGCGTTCAAGCTGGCGGAGATGGCCACCAAGGTCGAGGCCGCCCACCTGATGATGGTCAACGCCGCGCGGCTCAAGGACTCGGGCGAGCGCAACGACGTCGAGGCGGGGATGGCGAAGCTGCTCGCGTCGGAGTACTGCGCCGAGGTGACGCAGGAGAGCTTCCGCATCCACGGTGGCTACGGATACTCCAAGGAGTACGAGATCGAGCGGCTGATGCGCGAGGCCCCGTTCCTGCTGATCGGCGAGGGCACGAGCGAGATCCAGAAGACGATCATCAGCCGCGGGCTGCTTCGTGAGTACCGGACCAAGGGCTGAGACATCCGCATCGAGGTTGTAACGTCCCCCGCGGTGCCCTCGATTTCGCGGCCATGCTCGGCGAGCTTGACTGACGCGGGGTTAGCACTGTTCGCCCGGTATTGGCAGGATGGACGTAACTGCTGAACGAGGTGAGCAACGGTGACCGGTGCGTTCTCCGGCGCGGGACGAGGAAGTCAGGGTCTTCCCAGGGTCCCGACGCCTCCGTCGGGCTGGCCGATCGGGTCCTACGACACCTACAAGGAGGCCCACCGGGCGGTCGAATACCTTGCCGGCAACGAGTTCCCGGTCCAGGAGGTCACGATCGTCGGAGTCGACCTGATGTTGGTCGAACGGGTCATCGGTCGGCTCAGCTGGCCCAAGGTGCTCGGAACCGGTGCCCTGTCCGGCGCCTGGTTCGGCCTGTTCGTCGGTCTGCTGCTCGGGCTCTTCAGCTCACAGACCATGTCCTTCGCGCCGATTCTCGTGGGGCTCTCCGCCGGCGTGGTGTTCGGTCTCGTCTTCGCCGCGGTGGGGTACGCGACCACGCGCAGCAGTGGGCGCGAGATCGCCTCGGCGAGCCAGCTCGTCGCCGGCCGATACGATGTTCTCGCCCAGCCGCGCAATGCGGAGAAGGGCCGTGATCTGCTCGCCAAACTAGCGATGCGCCCCCGAACGGAGTAACGAACAATCCGGCAGGCGGCCCGTTACAGGCCTTTTCTGAATCGTTGCCCATCTTGCTTGCGGGCCGTGATCATCGGGCCTAGGTTCATTGCACCAACGCATCAGGTGACGCGTTCCCGAGGCACGTCGAGGTGCTGGTGCCAGCCGCTAGCTGTGGTTTTGCCGCTGGACCTCCCGTCGCCGGCGGGAGGAAGGCAGGGTTTTTCATGGGCAGTACCCGGACGAGCGGCCGGGGCGTGGTCCGCTGGCGCGCAGTCGCCGCGACCAGCGCGGCGCTCGTCGCCGCGCCGGCTATCGCGGCCTGCGGGTCGGACGGCGGCACACAGATCAACGTGTATTACGCGCCGGAAGAGAACTTCCAGGCAGTGATCGACAACTGCAACGAGCAGGCTGACGGTCGCTACGAGATCGTCTACCGAAAGCTGCCCCGCGACGCGGACGGCCAGCGCGAGCAGATGGTGCGAAGGCTCGCGGCCGGCGACACCGACCTCGACATCCTCGGACTGGATGTCACCTGGGTGCCGGAGTTCGCCGAGGCGAACTGGCTGGAGGAATGGACCGGCGAGGACAGGTCCGACGCCGAGGCGGGAGTGCTCGAGGGTCCACTGTCGACGGCGATGTGGAACGACCGGCTCTACGCCGCGACGAAGAACACGAACGTGCAGCTCCTCTGGTACGACTCGACGGTCACACCGCAGCCACCCGAGACATGGCGCGAGATGATCGACATGGCCAAGCAGCTGAAGAGCGAGGGCAAGCCCTACGAGATCCTCTTCACCGGAGCCCAGTACGAGGGCCTCGTGGTCACCTACAACACCTTGGTCGCCTCGGCCGGCGGGCAGATCCTGTCCGAGGACGGCAGCGAGGTGGTCATGGACCAGGGCGCGGTCGACGCGCTCGAGCTGCTCCAGGAGGTCTCCAGCTCGGGGGTCACCAACCCCTCGCTGACGAACGCGCAGGAGCAGCAGGTGCAGCAGGCGTTCGAGGCGCCGAACAGCACGGCCGCCTTCGAGCTCAACTGGCCCTATGTCTACGCGGCGATCCAGGAAGCGAACCCGGAGCGGGCCAAGAATCTCAAGTGGACTCGTTACCCGGGCATCGACGGCCCGAGCAGGGTGACCGTCGGCGGCTACAACCTCGCGGTGAGCGCGTACTCGCAGCACAAGCCCGAGGCGTTCGAGGCGGCGCTGTGCCTGCGCAGTCCGGAGAGCCAGAAGTTCTCCGCCATCAAGGACGGCGTGCCGCCGACGATCGAGTCGGTCTACACGGACGACCGGCCGCTCGACCCGGACCAGCCGGAGGACGCGGCGAACAACCCGAGCATGGCGACCGCGTACCCGATGCGCGACACGATTCTCGAGGAGCTCCAGGACGCCGCGGTCCGTCCGCTGACCGTGGTGTACCAGAACCTGTCCACCATCACGTCCAAAGTGCTCTCACCGCCGGCGGAGATCGATCCGGAGGCGACGGCGGAGGAGCTTCGTGACGGCCTGCAGAAGGCACTCGAGTCGAAGGGAGTGCTGCCGTGAGTCAGACCATTGACACCGCCCCACCCGCGGAAGTCACGCCGGCGAAGAAGAAGCCCGTGCTGAGCGAGGGCAAGCGGGCGGAGCGCCGGCTGGGCTGGCTGCTGTGCGCACCGGCGGCGATCGTGATGGTCGCGGTGACCGGCTGGCCGATCATCTACTCGGTGTGGTTGTCCTTGCAGCGGTACGACTTGCGGTTCCCGGACCAGCGGGAGTTCGTCGGGCTGAGCAACTACGTCGCGGTGCTGTCGGACCAGTACTGGTGGACCGCGTTCGGGATCACGACGCTGATCACGGTGGTGTCGGTGGTCATCGAGCTGGTGCTGGGCATGGTGCTGGCACTGGTGATGCACCGGACGCTGGTGGGTCGCGGCCTGGTGCGGACGGTGTCGCTGATTCCGTACGGGATCGTCACCGTCGTGGCGGCGTTCTCCTGGTTCTACGCGTGGAACGCCGACACCGGGTACCTCTCGGACCTGTTCGGCGCGGAAGCGCCGCTGACACAGCAGCTTCCGTCGCTGCTGATCATCATTCTGGCGGAGGTGTGGAAGACCACCCCGTTCATGGCGCTGCTGCTGATGGCCGGACTGGCGCTGGTGCCTGACGACCTGCTCAAGGCGGCGTCGATGGACGGCGCTACCGCGTGGCAGCGGTTCACCAAGGTCATGATCCCGGTGATGAAGCCGGCGATCCTGGTGGCACTGCTGTTCCGCACGCTCGACGCGTTCCGGATCTTCGACAACATCTTCGTGCTGACCAAGGGCGCCAACGACACGTCGTCGGTGTCGATGCAGACCTACAACAACCTGATCAAGGGGTTGAACCTCGGCATCGGGTCGACCATGTCGGTGTTGATCTTCATCGCGGTGGCGATCATCGCGTTCGTGTTCGTCAAGATGTTCGGTGCTGCCGCGCCGGGTAATGCTCCGGGAGGGAAGCGCTGATGGCCGTGATCGGTGGGAGTACCACCGGCCGCAAGGTGCGGTGGTCGATCGTCGACATCGTGATCGTGGTGTACGCCTTGATCCCGGTGTTGTGGACGGTGTCTCTGTCGTTCAAGACGGTGGAGTCGCAGACGGACAAGAAGTTCTTCCCATCGGAGTGGACGCTCCAGAACTACAAGGACATCTTCACCACCAACGAGTTCGTCCGGGCCCTGATCAACTCGATCGGGATCTCGGTGATCGCCACGCTGATCGCCGTCGTGCTCGGCACGATGGCCGCGTACGCGATCGCTCGCCTGGACTTCCCGGGCAAGCAGGCCCTGGTCGGGGTGTCGCTGCTGATCGCGATGTTCCCGCAGGTGTCGTTGGTGTCGCCGCTGTTCGAGATGGAGCGCAACCTCGGGCTGTTCGACACGTGGGGCGGGCTGATCCTGCCGTACATCACGTTCGCGTTGCCGCTGGCGATCTACACCCTGTCCGCGTTCTTCCGGGAGATCCCGTGGGAGCTGGAGAAGGCGGCGAAGATGGACGGGGCGACCCCGGCCCAGGCGTTCCGTCGCGTGATCGCGCCGCTGGCGGCGCCTGGCGTGTTCACCACGGCGATCCTGGTGTTCATCTTCTGCTGGAACGACTTCCTGTTCGCCATCTCGCTGACCTCGACCGAGGCGTCGAGGACGGTGCCGGCGGCGCTGTCGTTCTTCACCGGTGCCTCGCAGTTCGAGGCGCCGACCGGGACGATCTCCGCGGCCGCCGTGGTGATCACCATCCCGATCATCGTGTTCGTGTTGTTCTTCCAGCGTCGCATCGTCGCGGGGCTGACGTCCGGTGCCGTGAAGGGCTGAGGTAAATGGCAGAGATCGTCCTTGACAAGGTGACCAAGCGGTACCCCGACGGTGCCCTTGCGGTGTCCGATGCGGACATCAAGATCGCGGATGGTGAGTTCATCATCCTGGTCGGACCGTCCGGGTGCGGGAAGTCCACGATGCTCAACATGATCGCCGGGCTGGAGGACATCTCCTCCGGAGAGCTGCGCATCGACGGGCAGCGGGTCAACGAGAAGGCGCCGAAGGACCGGGACATCGCGATGGTGTTCCAGTCCTACGCGCTGTACCCGCACATGAGCGTGCGCGAGAACATGGCGTTTCCGTTGCGGCTGGCGAAGGTCGACGACGCGACGGTGCGGGCGAAGGTGGACGAGGCCGCGAACATCCTCGACCTCACCCAGCACCTGGAGCGCAAGCCGGCGAACCTGTCCGGTGGCCAGCGCCAGCGGGTCGCGATGGGCCGCGCGATCGTCCGTAGCCCCAAGGCGTTCCTGATGGACGAACCACTGTCCAACTTGGACGCCAAGCTACGCGTGCAGATGCGTACCTCGGTGTCGAAGCTGCAGAAGCAGCTGGCCACCACCACCGTGTACGTCACGCACGACCAGACCGAGGCCATGACCCTGGGCGACCGCGTCGTGGTGCTGCGCAGCGGGCTGGTCCAGCAGATCGGTTCGCCGCAGTTTCTCTACGACAACCCGGCCAACCTGTTCGTCGCCGGCTTCATCGGCTCGCCGGCGATGAACTTCCTGCCGGGCACGCTGGAGAACGGTCAGCTCTCGACCGGTCTGGGTTCGGTGGCGCTGTCCGACCGGGTTCGGCGGCTGGCAGAGGCAGCCAAGGCGCCTCGCGACGTGATCGCCGGCGTCCGGCCGGAGCACTTCGAGGACGCGCGGCTGCTCGACGCGGCGGCGAAGACGGACGGCTCCACGTTCACCGCGACCGTGGACGTGCTGGAGTCGATGGGCTCGGACAAGTACGTCTACTTCACGATCGAGGGTGAGATCGCGTCCTCCGCCGAGCTCGAGGAGCTCGCCGCGGACGCGGGGTCCGCGGACGTACCGGCCAGCGGCGCGCAGCTGGTGACCCGACTGTCCGCGACCTCGTCGGCGAAGGAGGGCGAGAAGGTCGACGTCTGGTTCGACACCGACAAGGTCCAGCTGTTCGACCCCTCGTCGGGCCGGAACCTGACGTACTCAGAGTAGGTCCGCCAGGCCGTAGTAGGCGTAGCTGCCCGGTGTGGGGCTGTACAGCAACTGCGCGTCGACGAGCTCCTCGAGGGCTCGTGCGACGAGCGGTCGCGGCCACCCGGTCAGCTGCGCCGCTGCGGCCTGCGTGATCTCCCGGCCGTCGCGGGGTAGGCGCGCCAGGAGATCGGCGGCCGCCCGTTCGGTCTCGTTCCCGCTGTCCGCGAGCTGCCGCACGTTGACGAGCAGGCTCGCCCGCACGTCGGCGAGCTCGGCGAGCCGGCTGTCCGCGGCGTCGAGCAGTTCCACCCACGACGCGAGCGGCCAGTGTGGCCGGGTCGTCGCGCGGGTGGCGACGATGCGCAGGGCCAGCGGGTTGTACGCGCACAGCCGCGCGAGCTCGGCCGCCGCGTCCGGTTCGGCGTCGACCTTGCGCTGGCCCGCGATCCTGGCCAGCAGCGTGACTGCCTCGTCCTTGGTCAGGTTGCCCACGTGCGTGTGAACCGCGCCGTCCGGGCCGGCGATCGGCCGGCGGCTGGTCACGAGCGCCGCACAGCCCGGCTCGTCCGGGATCGCCGGCAACACCTGGGACGGGTTCGTCGCGTTGTCCAGCACGACGAGCATCCGCCGGCCGTGCAGCCGGGACCGGTAGGCGCGGGCGGGATCGGTGCCGGCTCGCGGCACGCCCAGCTCGTCCAGCAGCGCGGTCAGCACCGCCGACGGGCTCGCGGATGCCGTGCCGGGCCGGTTGCCGGCGAGGTCGACGTAGAGCGTGCCGTCGGCGAACCGGTCGCCGCACTCGTGCGCGAACCGGACGGCCAGGGTGGACTTGCCGGCACCCGCCGGGCCGTGCACGAAGCACGCCACGGGGCCGGTTGAGGCGAACCGCTCGCGCAGCTCGTCGAGCTCGGCGGCGCGGCCGACGAACGTGGCGATCGGCGGCGGCAGCTCGGCCGGCGGGTGGTCCGCGGCCGGCGCCGGATCGGGCCCGACTCGGACGAACGGCACGGACAGCGTCAGGTCCTCACGCAGGATCCGCTCCTGGAGCCGGCGCAGCTCCACGCCCGGCTCGACGCCGAGCTCCTCGACGAGCCGCTCCCGGATGCGATGGTAGTGGCCGAGCGCCTCGGCCGACCGGCGGCTGCGGTACAGCGCGATCATCAGCTGCCGGCACAGCCGCTCGCGCAGCGGGTAGGTACCGGTCAGCTCGGTGAGCTCGGGCACGAGCCGCGCGTGCCAGCCCAGCCGCAGCTTGACCTCGAAGCTCTCCTCCAGCGCGCCGAGGTACATCTCCTCCAGGCGGGGTGCGTGCACCAGGCGCATCGGCACGTCGCCGAGGTCGGCCAGCGGGGTGCCGCGCCACAGCGCGAGCGCGGCGTCGAACAGCCGCGCGGCCCGGACCGGGTCGGGCGAGGCGACCGCGCGAGCCTGCTCGACCAGGCCGGCGAAGCGGGTGGCGTCGACGGACTCCGGCTCGACGACCAGCCGGTAGCCGGGCGGCACGGTCTCCAGCACCGGCCGGGGGAGTACACGTCGCAGCCGCTGGACGTAGTTGCGGATGGTGACCTGCGCGGTGTGCGGCGGCTCGGGTCCCCACAGCTGGTCGACGATCGATTCGACGGCCACCGTCTCACCCGCGCGGACGAGGAGCGTGGCGAGCACCGCCCGCTGCATCGGCGCGGTCACCGGGACGAGTGCGCCGTCGTGCCACACCTCGACCGAACCGAGGATCCGGAAGTCCAAACCGCGGCTCCTTCTCGAGTGTCCGGATCGCACGCTACCAAGCCGCTACCGCGGTGCTACGGCGCCGATGACGTCGTCCGCGAGCCTGTGAGCAGGGACATCACGGAGGGCATGGACATGGGGAGAACGGGACTGGTCATCGGTCTGCTGACATTGGTGCTGGCCGGGCTCGCGCCTGGGCCGGCGGCCGCCGCGCCGCCGCCGGACGAGTCCGCGCAGGGCTCGATGACGTTCGTGCTGGACGCGTCCGGCTCGATGACCGCACGGCTGCCGGGCGGTCGTACCCGAATGGACGCCGCGAAGACCGCGATGAACACGCTGATCGACGGGCTTGCGGTGAACGTCCACGTGGGGCTCGAGGTGTACGGCACGTCGACGGGGAGCTCCGAGGGGGAGAAGGCCGCCGGCTGCAGGGATGTGCGGACCCTGCAGCCGGTCGGCCGAGTGAACAAGAAGGCGATGCGCGCGCGGGTCGCCGGCATCGAGCCGCGCGGGTACACGCCGATCGGGCGCTCGCTGCGGCATGCCGCGGCCGCGCTGCCGGAGACCGGCCCCCGCGCGATCGTGCTCGTGTCGGACGGGATCGACACGTGCGCGCCGCCCGCGCCGTGCGACGTGGCGAAGGCGCTCGACGGGGCGGGCGTGGAGCTCTCGGTGCACGCGGTGGGGTTCCAGGTCGACCCGGCGGCACGTGAGCAGCTCGAGTGCATCGCGTCGGAGACGGGCGGGGAGTACCACGACGCGCCGGACGCGGAGACGCTCGAGGACCTGCTGCCGGAGATCGCCGACCGGGCGCTGCGCAACTACGCGGTCACCGGGCAGAGCGTGAGCGGCGCGCCGACTCCCGAGGAGGCGGAGTACCTGGTTCCCGGGCAGTACACCGACTACGTCGAGCGGCGCGAGCGGCACTACTACCAGGTACACGTGCCCGACGGGGCGACCGGGCACTTCAGCGTCGTGCACACCATCGAGCTCGGCGCCAAGCGCGTGGACTCCGGCGTCGACCTGCGACTCATCGACGCGGCGAAGCGGACGTGCGCGAAGAGCCGGGGATTCCGGGAGTTCACCTACGACGGCCCGGAGACCGCCTCCGTGTCGTGGACCGCGGACGCCGACTCGACCTGCGATCCGGGTGGGCCGCACTACCTGGAGGTCGTCTGGGACAACTCCGACGACACCGGGAGCGATGAGATCGAGATTCTCGTCGGCGTCGAGCCGCGGGTGCTGGACGATCCCGGTTCGCCCTCGGCGGAGGAGGCCGAGTTCACCGAGCCGTCCACCGGTCAGGACATCGTGTGGGGTGGCGGATCCTTCAACGACGCGGCGGCGCTGCCCGGCACGGGCCGGTACCTGGACCGGGTGCGGTACAGCGAGTACAGCGTCTACAAGGTGTGGCTCGAGTGGGAGCAGGCGCTGTCCTACCGGGTCACGTTCCTCGACGGTGCGGCCGAGGGGCGTGCGACCGCGGTGACCGAGCTGCGCGGTCCGACCCGGGCGAGCCTGCGCGACCACTGGTGGAAGTCCGCGGACTACTCCGGTTCGGCCGTGACACTGGGACCCGTTGGCACGCCTGAGGTTTCCTACGCGAACCGGTCCGGTGAGTACGCGCCCGCGTCCGCCGCCGGCTGGTACTACGTCGTGGTGAAGTTGAGTCCGGTGTGGACAGAGGACAACACGGTGCCGGACACGCAGCCGAGCTTCGAGATCGCGCTGACGGTGAGCGGCGACGTCGCCGCCGGGCCGCGGTTCGCCGAGGTGAACGTGCCATCGAGCGCACCGCCGACGCCGACGGCGCGGTCGACGTGGACGCCGCCCACTGCCACCGCCCCGGTCGTGCTGTCGGCCGCGGGATTTCCGTGGTGGCTCGCCGGTGCGATCGGCGCGGTGCTGGTGTTCGCGGTGGTCGTCCTGGTCGTGCTGCGGCGGCGGAGCACGGCGCGGAGGTAGCCGGCCCGTGGCGCGGGGCGGGCGCCGCTCAGTGGCGGGACGTCGTGCGGAACAGCCGGCGCTCGGCCGAGTGCGGAGCGGCTCGCGAGGTCGCCTCCGGGTGGTGGCGCGCCAGGACCACGACCCCGAAGATCGCGACCAGCGCGCCGGCCACCAGGCCCATCCCGATGACGCCGCCGGCGTTCGCGGTCTCGTCCAGCAGCCCGATCGCGATCGCGGTGGCGACCAGTGGGCTCAGCACCGTCTGGCAGCCGACCACGATGTCGGGCGGGCCGCTCGCGTAGGCGAGCTGGATGAACCAGGAGCCGATCGCGAACGACGCCACCAGCGCCGTCGCGGACAGCGGGGACACACCGGCGAAGCCGTTGGTCTGGAACGTGTACGTGACGTCCCGGACCAGCACCGACACCAGCCCGTACGCCGCCCCAGCGCCCGTCGCGAGCATCACGCAGCGCAGGATGCCGTGACGCAGCCAGCCGACCGCGCCGAACAGCACGACCGCGCCCGCGATGATCTGGCACGCCAGCAGGATGGCCGAGTCGGGGAACACGACCGGGCTCGCGTGCCCGGACGCCAGCGCGACGAACAGCGCGACACCGAGCGTGCTCGCGACGACCGCCACAGTGGCGGGTGTGTCGAGGCGCTCGCCGGACGTGCGCGCGTTGAGCACCGCCACCGCGGGCAGCGCGAGCACGACTATCGGGGCGACGATCGTGACCGGTGCGAGTGCGAGCGCAAGGATCTGCAGCACCGCGCACGCGGTCAGCACGGCGACGCCGAGCAGCCACTTGCGGTTGTGCACCAGCCTGGCGATCGCACGCAGGCCGAGCCCCGCGTCCCGGGTCTCGCTGCGAACCCCCTGATGCTGCAGCTGGGCGCCGATCGCGCTGCACAGCGCGCCGAGCACGGCGAACGCTATGGCGAGCGGAATCATCCGGTGGCCTCGACTCTCGCTGGCTCCCGGCGTTCGCGGGCGGTACTGACCGCGACACGGAGCAGCCGCATCGCGAGCGCCATCAGCATCAGCATCTCAAGCCCGAAGAGCGCGCGCTGTACGAGCCCGGAGATGCCTCGTCCGTCCAGCACACCAGGAATCGCGAGGGTGGGGAAGATGTCTGGAAGGCGAGTCGCCAGGTAGGCGGCGGCCAGCCCCATCGCGACCATCGCCATCCGCCGCACCACCCGGGCCGTGCGCGCCCAGCGGTCGTCGGTCGCGAGCCGCCGGGCGAGGCTCACTCCCGCGAGCGGCAGGCTGACGAACAGTGACGCGCCGGCGATCTGGTGGATCAGTCCGGACGTGCTCACGATCGACTTGCCGTTGTCCGTCGGGAAGATCGCGCACAGCGTGAGGCTGGTGCACCAGATGCCGAAGAAGGCCGTCGCCGCGCCGCCGAACCGGATGCCCGCCACCCACATGCCGACGAGCATCAGCACCGTGCCGAGGGCCAGCACCGTCACCGAGGTGGCGAACTCCTCACGGCCGTCGCCGTAGAAGACGTAGTAGCTGACCGCCCGGGAGAACGGGTCGACCTCGTGGGCGAAGTGAATGTTGAGGTAGGTCATCGTGACCAGCGACCGGACCAGCGCGACGAGCGACAGCAGCGACAGGCACGCGGACAGGAGGAGGAACCCGCCCACCCACGGCCCTCGCCTGGTCAGTCGCCCAGCTCTCCCCGGTGATCTGGAGGAACCATCCATCACACTCCCCCACAGCCATCAGACTCCTCTTGTGATCAACGCATGACGCCCCCTACAGATTCCCGTATGTGAACTGAGAAACCCCTCAGCTCATGTGATCATGTACCCGATCGGCTGATTTGGTCCGGCTCCCTGCCGAGGCGTGCCGTGGCCCCGGCCGGGCAGGTGTGGTCAGCGCTCCCAGATCTGCACCCCGCGAACCACGTAAGGCGCCTCCGGGACGTACGTGCCGCCGCCCGGATACGTGCTGAACTCACCCTCGGTGCTGCAGTCGCGTCCCTGGTAGACCGTGACGGGCCGCCCGGAGCGGTTGGCGAACGAGCGCCCGTCGGCGTCCTCGGGCAGCGGTACGCACTCGCCGGGATTCGCGTTCTCGAGCGCGACGCGGATGATCGGTCCCCCGTAGTCCTCGGCGGGCCAGACGCAGAACTCGCCGCGCTCGCACATGGTCCCGGCGGTCGTGGCGCCCGCGATCCCGGCGCCGCTCGCCGCCGCGGTCGCGACCGCCGCACCGGCCGTCGCCACGACGATGATCGCCCGCCCGATGGTGTTCCTCATCGCTCGTTTCCTTTCCCCTGCGGTTCGTCGCGGCGGAGATGACCGCGACGAGATCAAGAGTGGCCCGGAAAGAGCGAATGGCAAAAACAGTTGTCCACAGGCGAGCAGTTGTCCACAGGCGACCGTTCGAACGGCATTGTCGTCGGCCCTGCCCGGTACAATCGGCGACCTTTGTCCGTCGCGGAGAACGATCAGTGGGTAGAGAAGATCACGGTTTGGTCCCGCTGCTACGGCTGTCGCGGACCGTTTCGATCACGTCGTCGTCCCACCGGTGCGTGCGCATCAGCTTGTAGCGCTCGCAGGCGACCCACATGTAGGCCTTCGCCTCGGTCTGCGTCTCGATCAGACCCGCCTGCCGCAGCATGCGGACCACGGGCAGGAACTCGTCCTCGTACCAGCGCTGGGCGACCTCCGCGCGGTTCAGGAACCGGCCCTCGTCCTGCATCAGCCGGTAGCCCCACGCCTCGACGGCCTCCGCCAGCTCCGCGTACTCCCACGGGTCGACCAGCGACATCGCCCGGCGCGCCTCGCCGGTCAGTGGCACGCGGTCCAGGAAGATCCGCCGGTAGTCCTTCATCAGCAGGTCGCCGCGGTACCGCACGCCCTCGGGGGACAGCCGTGTGGTCACCTCGGTGACGTACGCGTCGATCGTGCTCAGGTTGAGCGCGTGCGCGACCGACACGC
This sequence comes from Actinophytocola sp., assembly GCF_050699935.1. NCBI lineage: Bacteria > Bacillati > Actinomycetota > Actinomycetes > Pseudonocardiales > Pseudonocardiaceae > Actinophytocola > Actinophytocola sp. The sequence continues at coordinate 6,312 of NZ_JBOHGB010000070.1, read as the reverse complement.
GGTGGTGGCCGTCGACCACGAAGTGCATCTCGCCGACCCGGTAGACCTCGATCGGCGGAATCGCCTCGCCCCGCCGCTGCGCGAGCGCGAGCCGCTGCCACCGCTCCCGCACCTGCCCCGACGTGGGCCGGAACCGGCGGTCGAACTCCCGGGACCGGTCGACCGTGCCCACGATCGAGTCCAGCGGGATCACCCGCAGGCCGAGTCGCCGCTCTCCGGTGCGCCCCAGCGCGGTGACGACCTCGTCGAACGGCAACATGATGTTCACGTCGTCGGGCGAGCGGCGAAGCCACTGGGCGAGCCTCGACAACACCTGCCGCCGGCGCATCCGCAGGAAGTCGTTCTCGGCGTCCGCGGTCGGGAATCCGGTGTCACGGCTCATCGCCACCCCCTTGGTCCGGTATCTCCAGGATGCGGTAGCCGACGGTGTTCACGACACGGGTTTTCCCTAGGTCCCTGTCGGGCACGGGCTGACCGTGCGGATGAATATGTCCGTGCAGTAACAATTGCGGCCGCATTCGCTCGACCGCCGTGTGCAGACAGGCGAACCCGCGGTGCGGCGGATCGTCCCGGTCGCCGCAGTCCTTGGGCGGCGAGTGAGTGAGCAGCACGTCCACCCGGCGCCCGTCGCGGCGCTCCCTGCGGGCCGCCACCCGCGCCACCTTCGCCGCCCGGCGGGTCTGCTGGCGTTCGGTCCACTGGTTGGGGCCGTCGTTGTACCGGATCGACCCGCCGAGTCCGGCGATCCGCAGACCGGCCGCGTCGACGACCTGTCCGTCCGCGTTCACGCCGCCGGTCGGGCCGGGCCACTCCACCGGCAGCCCGTCACGGATCCACATCCCGCGGCGCTCGTGGCCGGACAGGTCCGCGTCGTGGTTGCCGGGCACGTACACGCAGGGCTTGTCCAGCTCGTTCGACAGGTACTCGAGGTAGTCGAACGGCAGGTCACCGGCACCGAGCACCAAGTCGACGTCCCCTGCCCGCTCGTGCACCCACTCGGTCCACAGCGGTGCGACGACTTCGTCCGAGACGGCCAGTACTTTCGGCACGCCACCGAGCGTACGGAAGTAGGCGTCCGGTCAGGCTAGTGCCGTCACAGCCCGCAACCCATTACCCTCGGACACGAATGTCGGGGAAATTGCAGGGAGCTGACACGAATGGTGGACCAGCCGAGTGCGGGGACCGGTTCGACCGCCGCCTCAAGCGACGACTACTACGTCAGCGGTGGAGTGAACTGGCCGGGGTTCACTCTCGAAGAACTCGTGGCCATGGTCGCGGAGCAGGCAAGCGCGCCGCAGCTGGAGCGTCTCGCGCTGGACTGGCGCATCGCCGGCGACGGCATCACGGACACCGCCGACTACCTGGCGGACGCGCTCGACGACCTCATGAACTACTGGTCCGGCCCGTCCTCGGAGAAGGCTCGTTTCGCCGTCGCGCTGAACGCACAGTGGGTGTCGGACCTCGGCACCACCGCGCGGCAGATGGGTGATCCAATCGACGAGGCCGCCGGCGCGCTCAAGGCCGCCCAGGAGGCCATGCCGCACCTGCCCACCGTCGCGCCGGTCGCGCAGCCGGCCTCCGCGCCGCTCAACGCCGAGCAGGCCGCGGCGCTCTCCGGCAGCCCCATGGGGGCCGCGGTCGGTGCCGCGGCCGCCGGTTCGCGGAGCGCGTTCGCCACCCAGGCCGAGCAGGCCGAGGCGAAGCGCGTCGCGGTGGAGACGATGCAGCGGTTCGAGGCCGCCGCGGTGGGCATCGACCGGGCCACGCCCCGGTTCCTCGGTCAGAACGACGAGCTGGTGCCGCAGGAGGACGATCTGGGCATCCAACCCGGCGAGAGTTCCTGGGCCAGCGAGGTCACCACGACCACCGGCATCGACATGCGGTGGGAGTTGCTCACCAACCTGCCCCTCGACGCCACGGGCGCGGCGCGCGCGGCCGGCGGCATCGAGGGCAGCAACATGGGGTTGATCAACGGGAGCCTCGCCGGTGTCGGCGGCATCGGTGGTGGTGCCGGCGCGATGAGCCTCGGCCCGCTCGCCGGTGCCCCGTCGGGGGTCGGCGGTGTCGGCGGCGACGGTGCCGTGCCTCGCGGCGCGGCGCTGCCCACCGCGCCGACCGGCGCCGTGATAGGTGGGGCGGGCGCGGGGCACGGCGTCGCCGGACCGATGGGTGCCGCCCCGATGGGTGCCGGTATGGGAATGGGGGCCGGGGGCGTGCAGCCACACCGCAGACGAGTCCCCTACGACGCCGACGACCCGTTCGACACGGGCCAGAAGGCCTCACCTCCGGTCATCGGTCTCTGACCAGTCCGCACAAGGGAATTCAGCGCCATGGCAGCAGAGAACTTCTTCACGGCCTCGCAACCGGTCGAGGCCGACACGCTCACGGCGGCGGACCAGCGCGGGATGCTGAGCGGAGACCTCACCGACGCCGCTCCGGCGCCGCCGCCGGCGATGCCCGTGGCCACGCAGCCGGCCGTGCCGGGGGCCGCGGTGCCCGGTACCGCCACACCGGCCGCCGCGACGCCGGCTGCCGCGACGCCGGGAGCCGTGCCGCCCCCGCCGCCGGACATGCCCGAGCAGACGGCCACCACGACGGCCGCGCCCGCGGGCGCGGCGACCGACGGCTGGGCGATCGACACCGACCGGCTGCGCGCGTTCGGCGACGCGGTCACCCGTGCGCGGTCTTTCCTGGACGCGGTGCAGATGAAGGTCGACCGGATGCAGGGTGCCGAGCTCACCCCACAGATCGGCACCAGCCCGGTGGGCCGGCAGCTGGCGAAGAAGTTCGACGACCGGCTCAACTCCACCGCCGGGCTCCGCGCGATGCTCGAAGAGGCCATGAAGCGGATGCAGAAGTTCGTGGCCAGCGCGGAGGCCGCGGCGCGGACGTATGAGGAGATGGACGAGGCCGAGCGGCAGACCTTCGACGGGATCCTGCCGGACACGGGCGGCATCCTGACCGACGTCATCAGCGGCATCATGTCCAATGAGGACGCTGGTTCCGATGACGACCCCGGCTGGGGCAACTACGGCGATGACGACGACCAAGGTGCAGACGACGAGCACGGCTCCGACGACGGCCATGGTGCCGACGACGAGCACGGGGCCGACGACGAGCACGGCTCCGATGACGGCGATGGTGCCGACGGCGGCGATGGTGCTGACGACGAGCACGGCACTGACGACGAGCACGGCACTGACGACGAGCACGGCTCCGATGACGGCGATGGTGCCGATGACGGCGATGGTGCTGACGACGAGCACGGCTCCGGTTCTGATCACGGCTCGGACTCAGGTCACGGAGAAGGTGACGGCGAGGGTTCGGGTCACGGGGACGGGCCGGATGACGGCGACGGGTCGGGCGGTGGCCAGGACGACCCCGGCTCGGACCATGGTGCCGACGGTGGTCCCGGCGGCTCGGGTTCCGATCACGGCGGTTCTGGCGAGGGTCACGGCGGCCCGGGCTCGGACGGCGGATCCGATTACGGCGACGGCGGTTCGGGTTACGGCGACGGTGGTTCGGGTCAGGGTGGGCCCGGTTCGGACGGCGGCTCCGGTCACGGCGGGTCGGACCATGGCGGCCCCGGCTCGGACACGGGGTCCGGCTCAGATCACGGCGGCTCCGGTCAGGATGGGCCGGGTTCGGACGGCGGCTCCGGTCACGGTGGGCCGGGTTCGGACAGCGGTTCCGGTTACGGCCAAGGCGGTTCGGACCACGGCGGGTCGGGTTCGGACGGCGGCTCCGGTCACGGTGGCCTGGGTTCGGACAGCGGTTCTGGTTACGGCCAAGGCGGTTCGGGTGGCGGATTGGGTCCGGATGGCGGCTCGGGCTATGGCGGTTCGGGTTCGGGCGGGCCGGGCTCCGACGGTGGGTCCGGCTTTGGCGGCGGTTCGGACAGTGGCTCGGACAGTGGCTTTGGCGGCGGTTCGGACAGTGGCTCGGACAGTGGCTTTGGCGGTGGCTCGGACAGTGGCTTTGGCGGTGGCTCGGACAGTGGCTTCGGCAGTGGATCGGACAGCGGCTCGGACAGCGGTGGCCACGCCGGGGCCGGGCACGGCGGTTCGGACGGTGGGGCCGGCTACGGGTCGGGTGGCTCGGGGCCGGACCAGGGAGGCCCCGGCGACGAGGCGGGCTCTGGCGGGCACGAGGCCGGGAACGGTTCGGACAGCGGCGGATACGGCAGCGGGTCCGGCACCGGTGCGGACGGCCGTGGAGACATCGGTGGAGACAGCGGTGGAGACAGCGGCCGTGCGGACGGCGGGTCCGGGCAATGGCCGGGCTCCGATCCCGACGGCGGCGGGCACAGCGCAGGCGGTTCCGACCGGCCGACGGTGGGCATCGGCGAAAGCCGCTACGGCTAGATGACCATCAGCGCGAGGTCCGCGGTCCCGGTAGGAGTCGCGGAGGTCGACCTGTTGTGCGCGGCCGCCAACTCCGCGCCGCCCTTTCCGTTGCGGATCCCGAACGCCGGAACCACCATCCGCGAGCGCCGCGCCGTCCTGCGGATCGCGAGGGAGCAGCTCGCCGTCCGCGGCCTCGCCGACGAGCGTGGTCCGCTGGGCGTCGCCGAGGCGTTCGCCTACCTGTTGCAGGACTGCACGCTCGCGCTGGACATGGTCCTCTCCATCGGCGACGACGTGCTCGGCGCGGTGCTTCTCGCCCGGCAGGACATCGCCGTGCTCACCACCCAGGAGCTCACCGGCGACCACACGCTCCGCATGGCCGAGCTGCGCCTCGACGACGCCGTCGACGAGCTGCTCGGCTTCGTCCCGTCCCACGACGCCGCGATGACCTCGCCGTTCAGCCTCCCCACCGGCGCACTCGACCGCGTCCACCGGGACCTGCTCTCCCGCCGCACGCGCGGCCCGCTCGAACCCGACGAGTGGGCGAACCTGCTCGCCCGCCACGGCGTCGACGACCGGACCGCGCGCCGGCTGGCCAGCTACCTGCAGCCCGTCCTCGGCAACGGTCAGGTCGGGCTCGCGACCCGCGGCGGCTACGCCATGGAGTGGCGGCGCGTCGGCGCCGAGCTGCGCTGGCTGGACACCGAGCGGGGCCGCTTCCAGCTCGTCGCCGGCGCGGACGGGGAGTGGATGAGCGTGAACCCGATGCACGCCAACGAGCTCGCCAACGCCGTGCGCCGGATGGCCGGAGAACTCCGCGGCTAACCCCGTTTGCCTGCGGAAAGTTGCCCACGATTCGGTCGGGTTGCTCTCCCGTGCGGACCGTCCATCCGCTACGGTGACCGTCGGAATCGATGGTTGGGGAGAGCAGGGGCCGTGGGCGCTTTCGAGCAGATCATCCAGCAGGCGATGGATGCCAGGAACCTGGCCGCCCAGGTGGCGCAGCAGGCCGCGGAGGATCGCCGGCGGCGTCGCGAGGACAACGACCAGTACGTCATGGGCGGAGTCAACTGGGACGGCTACGACCTGGAGCCGCTCATCAAGATGGTCGGCGAGCGGGCCAACCCGGCGCAGCTCGACGCGCTCGCGGGTGAGTGGAGCCGCCACGGCCAGTCCGTCGTCCGCGCCTCCGAGGACCTGAACCGCTCGATCGCCAGGCTCGTGCAGTACTGGTCCGGCTCGGCGGCCGACGGGGCGCTGCGGAAGGTCACCACGAACGTCGCGTGGATCGCCGAGCTCGGCGGCACCGCACAGCAGATGTCGGCGCCGATCCAGGACGCCAGCGGCGCGCTGCGTTCCGCGCAGGACACGATGCCCGGCATGCCGAAGAACAACTGGCTCGCGACGGCCGGAGGCGGTGCGGCCGCCGGGTTCGCGGTCGGCGGCCCGATCGGCGCCGCGTTCGGCGCCGCGATAGGCGGCATCGCCAGTGTGTTCGGCTTCGGCAGCAGCAAGAAGAAGCTCAAGCGCAAGGCCGTGCAGACCATGCAGCGCTACGAGGCCGCGCTGCTCGGCATCGACGGGTCCACGCCGCAGTTCGGCCAGCCCTCCGACGGCGTCAACCCCGGCACCGGCCCGGTCGGCAACCCCGACCCGGGCATCGGCACACCCGGTGGCTCGGCGCCCCCGCCCGGCACGAACGATCCGGGCCCGCGACCCGGTCCGCCGCCGCCCGGTCCGGTGGGCGGCATCGACAACACCACCGACCCGGCGTTCGCCGGCAGCCCGGAGGCGCGCTGGCAGTCGATCACCGGCCTCGGACCCGCCGCGAGCGGCGGCAACCTGCCGCCCAGTACGGGGCTCGGCGGTGCCAATCCCGTCGGCAACGTCCCCGGCCTGGTCGGCGGTGGCCGCCTCCCGGGCACCGGCCCCGGCGTGCTCGGCGCCGGCCGCGGTGGCGCGGGCC